>JASHRP010000553.1 GCA_030037375.1 Bryobacteraceae bacterium
GAAAACGTGAGCCCTAGCCACGCGTCGGCAACCGGAACCTTCGCGATCTCCTTCATCCCGTCCACTGCGATCACACTGATGCTCGGGGGCCGGTAGCCTCCGTTCAGCACCAGCAGGAATTTGCCATCGTGCGATAACGCCGAGGACATCGGTAAAGTATCCACCGGCACTTGCGTTCCCACGGGTTGAATCCGCCAGCCGGTTGAAAGCAGGAAGCTGCCGTCTGGCAACTTGCCGACCTGGTCACGGCCGGATGGCTGCGAGCTCAACACGGACACGCACAAGATCAACACGACGAATCGCCAATGTTTCCACAAGTGTGTCATCGCAAGTGCCTCACTATCTCTAGAATCAGGAAGAAAACCGTTGCGCGATCGGCATGCGCCTTCCGATGCCAAATGCCTTCGTCGTCACTTTCAATCCCGGAGCCGCCTGCTGCCGCTTGTACTCATTCCGATCCACCTTATTGACGATCTGCTGAACCAGCGCGAGGTCCAACCCCTCGCTCTCCGCGATCTGCCCCGGCGTGAGCATCTGTTCGACATAGCCCTCGAGAATCCGGTCAAGCACCGGGTATTCCGGGAGGGAATCGGTATCCTTCTGATTAGCACGCAGCTCCGCCGAGGGCGGCTTCACAAACGTATTCTCCGGAATCGCATTGCCCAGCCTATGGTTCGCGATCCTCGACAGCGTATAGACCATGGTCTTGGGCACGTCGCTGATCACCGCCAGCCCTCCGCACATGTCTCCATAGAGGGTGCAATAGCCCACGGCGAGCTCGCTCTTGTTCCCGGTGGTTAGCACCAATGCGCCGGTTTTGTTCGAAAGCGCCATCAGCGCGACCCCGCGCAATCGCGATTGCAGGTTCTCTTCGGTGACGCCTTCGGGCGTGTTCTGGAAGAGCGGCGCGAGCTCGGTTAGAAACCGTTGATAGATGCCCGTGATCGAAACCACATTGAACCGGATACCGAGCCGGTTGGCGAGCTCGCGGGCATCGGCCAAGCTGTGTTCCGATGAATACGGCCCCGGCATTCCCACACCCGTCACATTCTCCCTGCCCACTGCCTCAACTGCGATGGCCGCCGTCAGCGCGGAGTCGATGCCGCCGCTCAACCCGATCAGCACTTTCGTAAAGCCGCACTTGCGCATATAGTCGCGCGTGCCGGCCACCAGAGCCTCATAGACAGCTTCGCATTCGTCCGTGAAATTCTCGTTACGATCGCCCGTGTCAGTTGCCAAGTCAACGACGACCAGGTCCTCGCTGAAGGACCGCGCGGAAGCGATAATCTCGCCTGCCCCGTTCATCGCGAAGCTCGACCCATCGAACACCAATTGATCGTTGCCGCCGACCTGATTCACGTAGACCACCGGCTTGCGGTAGCGACGCGCGGCGGACCGATAGATCGATCGCCGCACCTCGCGCTTTCCCATCTGAAATGGCGACGCGTTGATGCAAATCATCGCCTCCGCGCCCGCGCCGAACAGCTCCTCCACCGGATCACGCGTGTACAGGCGCTGTTTCCAGAATTGGCGGTCGTTCCAGGCGTCTTCGCAGATCGTCAACGCGACCTTCCGTCCGGCGATGGTGCACAACTCCTCGCGCTCCGCCGGCCGGAAATACCGAGCCTCATCGAAGACGTCGTAGGTCGGCAGGAGCATCTTGCTTTGCCGGAACACGATTTCGCCGCGGCGGATCACCGCCGCGCTGTTTAGGGCTCGCTTGCCGGTCTCCGCTTTCGATCGCGCCACGAATCCGCAAATAAGGCTCAGGTCAAGCTCCGCGGTTTCCTGCGCCAGCCGCTCCAACTCGATTTCGCTGCGGCTGACGAAGCTCGGCTTCTCGACCAAATCACGCGGAGGATACCCGGTCAGGGCAAGCTCCGGAAAGACCACCACCTCCGCGCCACGTTCCGCCGCTTCATGCGCCCGCCGCACGATCAGCCGCGCGTTGTACTCGAAATCGCCGATAGTGGGGTTGATCTGCGCCAGACCGACGCGCATAGGAGACTTTCATTTTACCGCGCGAGACGCGTTCGCCCGGCCGCATGGCTTTGGTAAAATTAGGATTCCTCCCATGCGATTCGGCGTAGTCGTTTTCCCCGGTAGCAATTGCGATCACGACGCTTGGTA
The DNA here is from genome assembly GCA_030037375.1 of Bryobacteraceae bacterium. GTDB lineage: Bacteria > Acidobacteriota > Terriglobia > Bryobacterales > Bryobacteraceae > Palsa-187. Next base: position 2,131 of record JASHRP010000553.1, read on the forward strand.
CGCGCTGTCTCATAATCTAGGCCAACCCTGCGATTTCATCTGGCACGATTCTTCATCTCTGGGCAATGCCGACGCGGTTATTCTGCCGGGGGGATTCTCTTACGGCGATTACCTCCGCTGCGGCGCGATCGCCAAATTCTCACCCGTTATGACGGCGGTGCGAAAGTTCGCCGCGGAAGGCGGCTTGGTGCTGGGCATCTGCAACGGCTTTCAGATCCTGGTGGAGAGCGGACTGCTTCCGGGAGCGCTATTGCGCAATCGCGATTTGAAGTTCGTCTGCCGCACGGTCTCTGTTCGCGTCGAGACCACGAACTCGCCGTTCACCTCCGCCGCGTCGAGAGGGCAGGTTTTGCGCCTGCCGGTCGCCCACGGGGAAGGCTGCTACTTCGCCGACGACCGCACTCTCGATCAGCTCGAAGCCGAAGACTGCGTCGTGCTGCGCTACCTCGACAATCCCAACGGTTCAATGCGCAATATCGCGGGCATCCTCAGCCCTCAGCGCAACGTGATGGGCATGATGCCGCACCCGGAGCGTGCAGCAGATTCACTGCTTGGGTCTTCCGACGGCCGTGCAATTCTGGAGTCGATGGTCGCCTCTCTGATGCGCGCCGCGGCCTGAGGCGGCCGGTACAATAGGTTCGATGGGCTTTGACGACTACAAGGTAGTCCTCTATCGAAATCAACCGGAAGGCTGGGTGGCCGAAATCCCTGCCATTCAAGGCTGCTATGCTCTCATGCCCACCCGCGAAGAGGCGCTCGCTGAGTTAACCAGCGTTTTTCAGATGATCTCGGAAGAGTATCGGGAGAGGAACCAGCCACTCCCTGCTGACACAACCGAGATCGTCCATGCCTAGGGCGAGGGCGGACGACTTTAAGCTAGTTGCCCGCAAACTAGGCTTCCAACGAAGCCGCACGACTGGCAGTCACGAACTCTGGGTTCCATGCGGATGGACGCGGCGTCACAATACCTGTTCACGGCGGCCGGGAAATCGGCCCCCCCGCTTTTCTATCGGGTCCTGTCGCAGTTGGGAATCGACGTCCAGGAATTCCGAAGGCTCTGCTAACGCACGCCTGCTAACCTGGAAGTTCCCAATGCGAATCTGGTCGAGAGGTGTTTTCGCATGAGTCAGCTCACCCCATCCGAGCTCGATAAAGTCCGCTCCATCCTCGGCCGCGAGCCGAACGAAACCGAAGAGGGCATCTTCACGGTCATGTGGAGCGAACATTGCTCTTACAAGAGTTCGCGCCTGCATCTCAAGAAGCTGCCGACGAAGAGCGACCGCGTGCTGGTCGGACCCGGCGAAAACGCCGGCATCATCGACATCGGCAAGGACGCCGCAGGCAACGGCTACGCGATCGCGTTCAAGATCGAATCGCACAACCACCCCAGTTTCATTGAGCCTTTCCAAGGCGCGGCCACGGGCGTGGGCGGCATCCTCCGCGACATCTTCACCATGGGCGCGCGTCCGATCGCCGTGCTCGATTCCATCCGTTTCGGTCCGCTCACCGATCCGGTGAACGGCGGCCGCAACCGGCGCATTTTGGAGGGCGTGGTCGGCGGCATCGCGCATTACGGCAACTGCTTCGGCGTTCCCACGGTCGGCGGCGAATGCGTGTTCGAGTCCTGCTATAACGGCAATCCGCTGGTGAATGTCTTCGCGCTGGGCGTGTTCCGCCACGACGAAATCTTCTTCGGCCGGGCCACCGGTCTCGGGAACCCGGTCATCTACGTTGGAGCGAAGACCGGTCGCGACGGCATCCACGGCGCATCCATGGCCTCCGCCGTGTTCACGGAGGAATCGAAGGAAAAGCGTCCGAATGTGCAGGTCGGCGATCCGTTCATGGAGAAGTTGCTGCTCGAAGCGTGCCTCGAAGCCATGCACACCGGCGCGATTGTAGGCATTCAGGATATGGGCGCAGCCGGACTCACCTGCTCCACATGCGAAATGGGCAGCCGCGCCGGCACCGGCATCGAAATCGATCTCGCCCTAGTGCCGCAGCGCGAGACCGGCATGACCCCTTACGAGATCATGCTCTCCGAATCGCAAGAGCGTATGCTACTGGTTGCTCAAGCCGGCCGCGAAG
>JASHRP010000554.1 GCA_030037375.1 Bryobacteraceae bacterium
TCCTCGGAGTTCATCGCCATCGCCAGCATGCCCACGGCCATGCCGGAAAGGAAGGTCACCAAGAGCCACCACGGCTTCAACGGCGCCATTGACGCTATTCTCCTTGATCCCGTCACGTCTAGAAGTTCATGCCCGCGAAGAAGATCGGGTTGGGATGGACGGTTCGCAGCGGGAACGCCACAGCGAGCTGAAATCCATCTTTCTTGAAACCCGCCCCCACGGACTGCTTCGGTTCACAATCCTGAGCGCGATCCCAGACCGCACCGTTATCATAAAACACTTGGTAATAGCGGTAGGTGTACTCGGCCGATCCGTACACGAGATGCGAGCCGCCCAGCGGGTCCAGCTCGAACTTATTCCAGCCGCGCAAAACCTCCGCGTTACCGAGCACGAAGCGGTCAAACAGCGGAGCCTGACCTTGGATCACGCCGCTCATGAAGGTGACGTCGACGCGGTTCCGATCGCGCCGGAACTTGTAACGAGCCTGCGCCAAATGACGGGTGTAGTCAGCGTCGGTGCTGAGAACCCGCATGGCGGACTCCAAGGAATAGGAGGTATCGAGCTCCTGCTCCTGGACATCCGCTCCCGAACCCCAACGCTGGTGGTAGCGCAGAGTAGATACCACCGCGTTGGATGATTCGGTCTCCGCGGGGTCCGGCGTGCTCAGCCGGTAGCGCGCGAAACGAACGCCGAGATCGAGCTCGAGGGGACCGAAAATCTTCACCCTCGCCTCCGGCGTGAAAACCTGACGGCTGCGATAAAGCTCCGGGGCCGCGGCTGCGGCTTCAGCCGGATTCCACATTTCGTGGAAGTCGTCGAACTCGAAAACCATGCCAAGCCGGTCCGTCAGTAGGTTGTCCCGCTCGAACTTTGCGCGGATTCCGGCGTAGCGCTCCAGCAGGTCGTCACAATCGCTGACCAGACCGAGGGTAACGGTATTGCCGCCGAAATGCGTGGCCGCGGTTCCCTCCCCGCTCCAACCCTGTTCGGTGTCGTAAAGGAACTTGGCGACTTTCAAATCCACCGGCTTCTTGGCGACTTCGAAGTTCACCAGCACGTGCTCCGGCTTGGTGCCCTTCGTGACGTGAATCTTTACCCGGGTCGCTTTCAGCTCATCTTTGATGCGGCCGGCAAGCTTTTCCAGCTTGTTCGAATCCAGATTCGCTCCGACAACTTGCTTCAACTCGGCCTTGAGAGAGCTGCTTAGAGCAGAGATGCCGGTCCGGCTTTCGCTGCCTGAGATGTTGACGCCCTCGACAATGTAACGCGCATTGACGTTCGTGGGCTCTGAGTCGGCAGCCCCGGCGGTGAGGGTGGAATCATCCGTCGCGCCCGCCCAAATGGCGGAGCTAGCAACCAGCGCGAGGATGATCGCCCACTTCATGTTGCGGGTAGCGTGGCACGCTGCTGGCCAATCGACCGGGTGTTTCTTTGCATGAAGTTAGTTAGTCGAGGGGTGTGCCATTCTTTCACAGTGGGCGTCATCGAATGACTCGGCGGTCTTTTTCAGTGATCCCGAACAAGCGAGCGGGAGGGAGCACGGTCTCGACTGGGGCCTTGCAGCATGGCGCGGCTGTAAGCCCGGCAACCGAGGCAAAGTAACCGTACAGTCCAACCACGCGCTCCGGCCGGAAGGGAGCCTCGGGCGGACTGCTCTTCAGAACCTCCTGCCTCTTCTTTTCAATCTCTGCTCGCAGAGCTTCGGGCGGTGGCGAAGGATTCGTAAGGCCGATCGCGCTGGGCCAGCCGACCTCGCCCGAAACAAGCTGCGTGGGGCAATCGAGCCGCAAAGTTTCGTCCATGCCGGATTTGAAGATGCCGACGATCACCACCAGCCGACCGCTGAGCGCGTCGCGGTTTCCAAAAGCCTCGCAGACGGTGCTCACAGATTCGCTTGCTTGAGCCGTCGGCCCCAGTTTCGGGATCGCGAGGAAGCCCGTGTCGGCGTCACCGGTTGCGTGAATCGCTCTGACCGATTCGCGCGAGCCCGGCAGGTCCGCGGAGATCAGGTACCAATCCGGCGCGAGGCTGCGGAATTCGAACCGCCCGGCGCCCCCGACGCCGGCGGTTGCGACCGCTGTGCCGTCGACACCGAGCAGGCGTAATTTCGCGCCGGGAGTTGCCGTGCCGCGGATGGTTGCCACGATCCGCAGTATATCGCCTCAGTCACGGAGCGCTTTGGCCGCCGCGGAGGCTTTCTCAAACTCCCGTTCCATTTGAGGCGATCGCAAAACCGCGCGCAACTCTTCAAGCTTGGCGATGAACGCGCCGAGCGCGGCATCGATGGGCTCGGCATTCGTCGCGAAGATGTCGCGCCAAATCTCATACGGACTGAATGCCAGGCGGGTCAAATCGAGAGCGGCAGGCCCAGCGACCTGCGCTGCATCAGGCTCGGAGCCGATGACCGACGCAAGCGCGGTCGAAAGCAGTTGCGGCAGGTGCGAGGTAACGGCGACTAATCGGTCGTGCTCCTCCGGCGAGAGAATCACCAGACGTGCCCCGATCCGCTCAATCCAAGTTTCTAGCATCGGCTCGCGGCTGGTGAGCACGTACGGCCTGCCACGAAACAGATCGGCGTCGGCGTGTTCAACGCCCCGCGATTCCTTGCCGGCCATCGGATGCCCGCCCACAAATCGGGCCTTGCGAATGGCGGACGCCGCCCGCGCTACGATGCCGTGTTTGGTTGAGCCGGCGTCGGTAATCAGCGCGCTGGACTGCACGTACGCATCGATGACATCGATTGTTTGCAGGATCCGCTCAATCGGCTGCGCGAGATAGATCAAATCCGATTTCGCGGCCGCTTCATCGAGTGGTAGGGCCTCATCGATTACGCCACCGGCAATGGCCGCATCCGCCGCGGGCTTGGAGCTTACGCCCGTGATGCGCCCTTCGAATCCAGCTTTTCTCAGGGCGAGCGCGAACGACCCTCCGATCAGTCCGACGCCAACGATGGTGACCGAATTCACAGCGATTGAGTTAAGCGGCTCTGCCGATCGCCGCTGCGACGGCGCGCACCTGCGCCATCATTTCTGCAAACTGCCCTGGGTTCAGCGTTTGGGCTCCGTCGCTCAGCGCCCGATCCGGATCGGGATGCACTTCGACGATCAGCCCGTCGGCGCCCGCGGCAACGGCGGCGCGAGCCATCGGCAGCACCATATCGCGACGGCCTGTGCCGTGCGATGGGTCGCCGATCATCGGCAGGTGAGAGAGCTTCTTGACCACCGGAATCGCCGAAACGTCCATGGTGTTGCGCGTGGCTGTTTCAAACGTGCGGATGCCGCGCTCGCAGAGCATGACGTTGTAATTGCCCTCGCTCATCACGTATTCTGCCGCGAGCAGTAGCTCTTCCACGGTCGCAGCGATTCCGCGCTTGATCATCACGGGCTTGCTCACTTTGCCGGCTTCCCGCAGCAGGTTGAAATTCTGCATATTGCGGGCGCCGATTTGGAGGATGTCGGAATATTTCAGAAGCAAGGGAAGCTGCGAGGCGTCCATCACTTCGCTGATCATCAGCAGCCCGTGGCGATCCGCCGCGGCGCGCATTATCTTCAGGCCCTCTTCCCCCATGCCCTGAAAACTATACGGCGAGGTTCGCGGTTTAAAAGCGCCTCCGCGCAGGATTTGCGCTCCGCCCTCAGCCACGATACGGGCTGCTTCTTCGATTTGCTCCTCGCTTTCGACGCTGCACGGACCCGCCATTACGACGAGCTTCGGGCCGCCGATCTCGACGTTGCCGACCTTGACGATTGTTCCCTGCGGGCGAAAGAAACGGCTCGCGAGCTTGTACGGAGAAACGATGCGATGGCATTCCTTCACTCCCGCCATCGCTTCGAAGACGGCGATATCGATGTCATCGACCGGCCCGACGCCGCCGAGGACCGTGTGCAGAACGCCGGTTGAGCGATGCACCGTGAAACCGAGATCGACCAGACGGTCGATCACCGCGCGGATCTGCGCTTCGGTTGCATCCTGTTGCATCACGACCAGCATTAGGCGTCGCTCCCCGATTTATTTGCCAAGCGCATCTTCTGAAGGCTGCGCATCTCATCGATAACCCGCTCGTAGATCCGGCGGAGGGCTTCGGCGTTCAGAGGGCCTTGATTATGCGCGAACACGTTGCGGTAGACGTCCTCTTCCCGGTTCGGCTCATAGACGGGAAGGCCCGCGGCCTCTTTAGCTCGGCCGATGTCCTCGACGATGCGCGTGCGGCGGTTCAAAAGCTCCACGAGCTGGCAGTCGATGTCGTCGATCTTGACGCGGCATTCCTTCAGGAGCCGGACGGCTTCATCTTTGGTCATTTTCCGTTCATTCCGGCGCGCAGGGAACGCGCAAACGCTTCCAGTTCCGTGTCGCTCGCGTTCTTCTCGATCATGCGCACGATGGCGCTGCCCACCACGACGCCATCGGCCATCTTAGCGACTGCGGAGGCTTGTTCGGGGGTGGAGATGCCGAATCCGGCGGCAAGCGGAAGATTCGTCACGGCGCGAGTTCTGTCGATAAGCGGCGCGAGCGCATCTGATAAGGCCGCCCGTTCGCCAGTGACGCCGGTTCGGGAGACGAGATAGACAAAACCCGTGGAATATTTCGCGACCAGCTTGAGACGGGCGTCGGTAGATGTCGGCGCGGCGAGGAAAACGGTATCGAGGCCAGCGGAATGCATCGCATCCATATAACTCTCAGCTTCTTCGACGCTCAGATCGGTGAGCAGACATCCGTCGATTCCAGCGGCTTTGGCGTCAGCGGCGAGGCGATCGAGTCCGTAGCGGAGCACAGGATTCAAGTACGTGAATAAGAGAATCGGGATCTCTGAATGGTTGCGAATCTCGCGCGCGATATCGAGAACTTTGGTGACGTTCGTTCCCGCTCGTAGCGCGCGTTCGGCGCCGCGCTGGATCACGGGCCCGTCGGCAATCGGTTCCGAAAACGGCACGCCGAGCTCGATCAAATCGACGCCGCCGCGCTCCAGCGCCGCGACGATTCCGGGCGT
>JASHRP010000555.1 GCA_030037375.1 Bryobacteraceae bacterium
GCGGGCGTATCCGGACGGCGATACTTGATCGAATTGCCGATGAGGTTCTGAAACAGCAGCGTCAGCGGGTAGGGTTCGGCCCGCACGGTTGGCAGCGGGTCGTGAGTAATCGAGGCGCCGCTCTCCTTTATGGCGGCTTCCAAATACTCGAGCGCCATGCCGAGTATGTGATCACAATCCACGGAAACAGGCTCCGCGGATTTTTCTTCGTCGACCGACCAATACTCCCGCAGATCGTGCAGGAGCTGCTCCATGCGCTTGGCTCCTTGCACGGCGTAAGTTATGTATTGATCGGCCTGCGCGTCGAGTTTGCCGCCATAATCCCTGGCCAATAGCTGGGTGTAGCTCATCACCATGCGCAAGGGTTCCTGCATGTCGTGAGATACGGCATAGGAGAAATGTTTCAGATCCGAGTTCGCCCGGAGCAGCGCTTCGTTGGCAATCTGGAGGTTGCGTTCGCCAGCGGCGACACGCGCCTCCGCGCGCTTCCGATCGGAGATGTTCATGCAATATTCGATCAAAGTGCCATCCCCAAGACTGGCCCCCGCGAACATCATCCAATAGCGGGAGCCGTCCTTGCGCACATACTCTTTGTCATAAGGCCCGATTCGTCCGGTTTGCTCAAGTTTCTGGAGTTGCTCCTCAGTGACCTTGATGTACTCTTGCGGGGTCATACTCCGCCAAGTCAGCTTCCTCGATGCGACGTCCTCTCTGCTGTAGCCCGATATTTTCAGGAAGGCTTCATTGCAATCGATCAGCGCGCCCGAAGCGTCGAGGATCAGAATCCCCACCGCATCGACGTTGACCATCCGGCGCAGGCGCTGCTCGCTTAACCGGACCGAATCCTCGGCTCTCTTGCGGGTATCGATATCGATAAAGGTGATGACCACGCCCTCAATGCGGTCCTCTGTGCTGCGATAGGGCAACACCCGGGCCAGATACCAACGGCCGGAATCGTCCCGCACTTCCCGCTCAACGGGAACCAGGCGTTGCAGCACCGTCTCCGCGTCCGCGCGCAAGTCGGAGTAACCGAGCCGGTGAGTGAGGTCGGAGATCGGCCTGCCGCGGTCGGTCAGCCGGATATTGAACAGATCGCCGAGCTTAGCCGTAAAGCGGAGAATTCTCAGCTCGCGGTTCAGGAACAGCGTGGCCATGTCCGTGGCCGACAATAGGTTCTGCAAGTCGCCGGTGAGCTGGGCGAGCTCCTCTACCTTGTGCCGGTTCTGCTGGTTGACGGTTTGAAGCTCCTCGTTAATGCTCTGAAGCTCTTCTTTAGAGGTTTCCAGCTCCTCCATGGTCGAGCGAAGTTCCTCATTGGTGGATTGCATCTCTTCACTCGAGGCCTTCATCTCCTCTTGGGACGTTTCGTACTCCTCGATGATGGCCTGCAAGCGCTGGCGGGAAAGATTGAGCTCGGTTTCCAACTCCTCGATCCGGGCACGGTTCTCATCCGGCTGGGGGCGTTCTGGCGAGGGTTCACTCGCCTTTCGCGCTTCGCCCTCCTCGAAGATGATCAGCACGAATCCATCCCGTTCCGGTTCAAGCGCCGGACGAACGTGCATCACGACGGGGTGCGGATCCCCGTTGAACTTGACCAGAACGGGCTTGGAATCGAAGATCTGTTTCTTGTTGCGCGCCTGCTGGAGCGAAGCCTGCAACTCAATTCGAAGCTCCTCGCGGACCAGCTTCAGCACGTTCGCCGTGGGCTCGCCGCCGGGATGCAATAGATAACGCCCCGCGTGTTCGGACAGATGAACCACGCGATTATCCGGACTCAGCAGAATACTGGGCGGCGCGTATCGCTCCACCATCTGCTGGTGAAGCTGCCCGTACGCGACGGGTTCGCCGGGATGCTCCACACGGAGGGGACCGTCGCCCGGTATACGCGAATGGGTCAGCGGAAAAACCGGCAGGCGCGCCTCGCGGACGGGGGGGACATTGCGCTTCCGGAAGAAGCACAGTTTCTTGTCTTCGACGCGGAACAGGTCCGCCGCGTCGACGCTCTCGGCGGAACCCAGCAGGAGCGTGCCCTCCGGATTGAGCGCGTAATGGAACAGCTCAATGACATCCCGTTGGACTTCGCGCTCCAGATAGATCAGGAGATTGCGGCAGCAGATCAGGTCGAGGCGCGAAAACGGAGGATCGCCAAGAAGATTGTGAGGCGCGAAAACCACCATATCGCGAATCTCTTTCCGGATCCGGTAGCCGCCGTTTTCTTTGGTGAAGAATCGCTTCAGCCGCTCCGCGCTCACATCCGCCTCGATGTCTCCGGGGTAAAATCCCTCGCGCGCTTTTTCGAGCGACCGGGTGTGCAAGTCGGAGCCAAAAATCTGAATGTGAGGCGGGAGATCCTGGCGCCCGGCGTATTCGGCAATCAGGATGGCGAGCGAATACGCCTCTTCGCCCGTCGCGCATCCCACCGACCATAGCCGGATCGCATCCTGGTGACCTTTTTTTTCGAACAGCCGCGGCACCACGACATTTTCCACTCTCTCGAATACCTCGGGATCGCGGAAGAAGTGCGTAACCGTGATAAGCAGATCGTCCGCAAGCGCGCGGACTTCGTCCGGTTTTTCTCGAAGCCGGTCCAGATAGGTGTGCAGATCCTCCAGGTAGTTCAACTGCATGCGACGGGCGACCCGCCGCAAAACCGTGGATCGCTTATACCGGCTGAAATCCCGGTCCGTCCGGGCGCGAAGCTGCGCGAATACCTTTTGCAGGAGGATGCGGTCGTCTTGCGGGACATCCTCGTCTTCTTTGGGCAGCGGAAGGCGAGGCTGCGTCCGGTCGACCCGCAGGATAGTCTCTGGAATCTCCCGCACCGGGAGAACAAAATCGGCCAATCCGGTGGCGATGGCGCTTTGCGGCATCCCGTCGTATTCGGCGTCCTGGGGGTCCTGAACGATCACCACGCCGCCATGCGCTTTAATGTCTTTAACGCCAAGCGTGCCATCCGATCCGGTGCCGGTCAGGATCACGGCGATGGCGTGTCCGTCGTGGGCGCTGGCAAGGGTTCGGAAGAAGTAATCGATGGGCGCCCGCTCTTGCCTGCGCTCCTCTAACTTGGTCAGCCGCAAGTGCGTGTCGATCGCGTTGATGTTCGCATTTGGGGGAATCACATAGACGTGATTCGGCTCGAGCAGCATGGTCTCGTTCACCTGCTGGACCGGAAACGGAACACTCGGCTGAAGCAGCTCCGCCAGGTGGCTCTCATGATCGGGAGACAGGTGAACCACCACTACGAACGCCAGCCCGCTGTCGGCCGGCACATGTTGGAGGAACTTCTTCAGCGCCGCCAGCCCGCCAGCCGATGCTCCGATTCCGACCACGGTCGGCTCGGATTTCTGGGAGGGTTGCTGGTTAATCGAAGTGTCAGTTTCGCTCATTGCCGGTGGACGCGCCGCAACTCCGGCTGCACCACAATGATACCGTCGATGTCTTCTGACCGGCGAAAGCGCCGAAAATCGCGTACGGCGGGCGAAGGAGTGCGGCACGATTCCCCGGCCCGCCGATGCTGACGCTACTAAGTCACAGCCGCACAACGGAGCCTGGCGCGGGTCGCCGGCCCTGTGCGGGCAGCTACAGCGACCGCAGGAAGTTCAAGAGGTCTTGCTTCTCGGTGGGAGTCAAGGCGTTGAACTTGGCGATCACGGCATTGGCTTCCGAGCCTTGGCTGGAATGCGCCTGGATGGCGTCCATCAAATCGGAGGTTCTGCCGTCGTGGAGGAAAAACAACCGCTGCCCGACGCCCCACAGCGGCGCGGTGCGGAACTGATCGGGTCCCGCGGCGCCTTGCGTTACCCCGTCGCTCAGACCCGAGCCCATGTGATGGATCGCGAAGTCCGAGTAGGGATGATAAGTCACCGCGGACATTCCCGTGTAGATCGACGCCGCGGTAGTCAGGCTAGAGGAGTGGCACAGCACGCATCCCACGTTGTTGAACTGCGTCAAGCCGTCTTGCGTCGACGCCGTAGCTGGCGCGGGCGCAGGCGGCGCCGACAGCCGCATGAAGATCGCGAAGTTGGTGATGTCCGAAGATGTAGTGGTGACCAGCCCAAAGGACACGGCGGGCGTCTGGATATTGGTGAAGTCCTCCGGTGTGGGATTGAACACGCATCCCGAAACGGCGGAGCGTTCATTCGGGAACGCCTCGTTCGAGACTCCAATTTCCACGTTGTACGCTTCGCCGGAGAAAATAAGCAGCGATTTGTTCTGCGCTTTCCATCCGAATCGCGTAACGGTGCCGTCATTTCCGGAAGTATTCAGCGCTCCGGAGATCCCCAACTGAGCTTTCAGAGATTGATTCGCGGCTAGATTGGCTTGAAGCGTGGCATCGGGCGTATTCTCTACCAGACCTAAGCCGAACGTCGGCGTAGGAATGCGGAAAATCACGTTGTTATTCTGCAGTTGCTCGGCGAAATTCGGCTGCGCGAGCGTGCATCCCGGAGCGTCCGAGCGTCCGGCGATGGTGTATAAGCCATGGACTCCGCCATCTGGTCCGTTAGGCCCGGAGACGAACCGAGCTTCCCTAACCGGACCTTGAGCGGTGACGAACGAAGGCACGGTGTTGGTGGCTCCGTTCAGATTCGCGAGCGCGACCTGCGGATTGGGAACCGATTTTTGCGGGCTCGACAACCCCGGACTGCTTCCGCCAATGGCCGGCTGGGAATGGCACATGGCGCAGCTATTGCCATTGAATGTGGGACCGAGTCCCGAGCCGCTCTGGCCGGAGATGCTGCCGGTAACGGAATCGACTTCCTGGAAGACGTTGGACGCTTGCCCGAAAATGAATTGTTCGTAGATCGAGAGCGCCGGAAACGGGCCGCCGGCCGAGGGCGGCCCTCCGCGCGGGCCGGAATCTTTCTGCGCGAAGCAGCAGCTTCCGGCAATCAACAACAAAACCGGATAACCGCGGACACACTTGTGGCATCCATTTTTTACGAACCGCATAGACACTCCTCTCCCGTGGTCGCCTTGGAAAGAAAGCGACGGTTATGTGTTAAACGACCGGTGGGAAAATTGCAGCTCGGATTCGCGCGGTAGAATGAGGTTGTTCAGAAGGGTTCCACTCACGTGGAATCCGAGAGACGGTCTCCGCCCACACGGGGACCGTCTTTTAAAAAGCCGTTTTGAAATTCACACTCCTTTCAAAGACACGCTTCGCTCACCCACATGAGCGGCGGCGCCGTTCACATCCGATCAGTTTTGGATTCCGAGCAGTGGTGCACGAAGGATTCCAATTTCTGTAGCATTTGGAAAAGCGTAAGTCGTTCTTTTAACAGCGCGATTTTGAAGCGAGCAAGAGCGGCCGGAATGGAATATCGCAATGTTTACCGACGCCTTACGTCTCGCGCTATGCCGTTTGCCTCCATCCGCGAGCCGTACTCCGGCTTGTAAGGTACTAGGAACAGGAATCGAATCGCAGCGCCCGCCAGAACAGAGCGCACGCATCGCGTTGCGGTCCCGCTCTTAGGAATATTTTCCGTAACTGAGAAAATTCTCCTCGCATCATGTTCGCGGTGGCTGACTGTGGGGATGGCAACTTGCTAGGTTGGTACGCGTAGCACGTCGTAGAAGCACGAGACACAAGCGCGAGATTACAAGGAGGAAGGATGCAGCTCGGAATGGTTGGGCTCGGACGCATGGGCGCGAACATGGTTCGCCGATTGATGCGCGGGGGCCATCGATGCGTGGTGTTCGACATGTCGCCAAAAGCCGTGGAGGATCTGACAAAGGAGCGCGCCACCGGAAGTGCTTCCATGCAGGACCTGCTGAGCAAGCTCGAGAAGCCTCGCGCGATCTGGCTGATGGTGCCCGCCGGCGTGGTGGATCAAACGATCGCGAGTCTTGCGCCGCATCTCGAGTCCGGCGACATCGTGATAGACGGCGGCAATTCGTATTACATCGACGATATTCGCCGCGCCAAGGAGCTTGCGGCGCGCGGGATTCGCTACCTGGACGTGGGCACCAGCGGCGGCGTGTGGGGATTGGAGCGCGGGTATTGCATGATGATCGGGGGCGAAGTTGCAGCCGTCAAGCATCTCGACCCGATTTTCTCGACGCTCGCGCCGGGGCCGGGAGACATTCCGCGCACGCCGGGACGGGAGAGCCTGGGCGGCACGGCGGAGAACGGATATCTGCACTGCGGGCCGAGCGGCGCGGGCCATTTCGTGAAGATGGTGCACAACGGCATCGAATATGGCATTATGGCGGCCTACGCGGAAGGCCTGGGCATTCTTAAGAGCGCCAACGTCGGCAAGCATGAGCACGAGTTCGACGCCGAGACCACGCCGCTTCGCGACCCGGAGCATTATCAATACGACCTGGACCTGCGCGATATCACTGAAGTGTGGCGGCGCGGAAGCGTGATCGCGTCCTGGCTGCTGGATCTAACCGCGGCGGGGTTGGTGAAAGATCCTTCGTTGGGGCAGTTCGGCGGACGCGTCTCCGACTCCGGCGAGGGCCGCTGGACCATCAAGGCGGCGATCGACGAAGCGGTGCCCGCGCCGGTTCTCTCGGCCGCACTGTACGAGCGTTTTTCCTCGCGCGGCGAAGCCGATTATCAGAATCGCCTGCTTTCCGCGATGCGCTTCGGCTTCGGCGGACATTTGGAAAAGCCGGCGGGAAAGTAGACGCATTGATCCTTTCTCATTGATTCTTTCAGGGAGATTCGCGTATGCCCGATACACATTCAGACGCGCTGGTGTTCTTTGGCGCCACCGGCGACCTCGCTTATAAGAAAATTTTTCCGGCGTTGCAAGCTCTGATCAAACGCGGCCATCTGGACTCGCCGGTGATCGGCGTGGCGAAGGATGGCTGGAGCCTGGATCAATTCAAGGCGCGAGCGCGGGACAGCTTGGAAAAGCACGGCGGGCTCGATCCGGAGGCCTTCGCGAAGCTCAGCGGACTGCTGCGCTACGTCGGCGGAGACTATAACGACCCGGCCACGTTTCAAGCACTGCGCAAGGCGCTGGACGGCGCCAAGCGCCCGGCGCATTACCTGGCGATCCCGCCGGTGCTGTTCGAAATGGTGGTGCAACACCTCGCCGATTGCCAATGCGCAACCGAAGCGCGCGTGATCGTGGAGAAGCCCTTCGGGCACGACCTGGCCTCGGCGCAGGAGCTCAACCGGACGCTGCTGAGAGTGTTTCCGGAATCGTCGATTTTCCGTATCGATCATTATCTGGGCAAGAAGCCGGTGAATAATGTGGTGGTTTTTCGGTTCGCGAACTCATTCATGGAGCCTTTCTGGAACTGGCACTACGTCGACAGCGTACAGATCACGATGGCGGAGGAGTTCGGCGTGCAAGGACGGGGAGCGTTTTACGATCAGACCGGCGCGATCCGCGACGTGATCCAGAATCACCTGTTCCAGATCCTCTCCAATCTGATCATGGAGCCTCCGGTGCGAACCGACAGTGAGTCGGTGCGCGATGAGAAGGTCAAGGTGCTCAAGTCGATCCCGGCCCTGGGCACGGCGGACGTGATACGCGGCCAGTTCCGCGGCTATCGCAGCGAGCGCGGTGTGGCCGCCGATTCGCAGGTCGAGACCTTCGCGACCGTGCGCCTCTCGATTGACAACTGGCGCTGGCAGGGTGTGCCGGTCTTCATCCGTGCGGGCAAGGCGCTCGCGGTCACCTGCACGGAGGTCGTGGCTCGCTTCAAGCGTC
>JASHRP010000556.1 GCA_030037375.1 Bryobacteraceae bacterium
AGCCAGCGTGCCACCACTGCGCGAGCACCGCCAGCCCCGCCAGCGCGGCGGTCTCCGCTCGCAGGATCAGTGGACCGAGCGTCACGCGCGTCCAACCGGCGGCAGTAAAAGCTTCGCGCTCGCCATCCGTCCAGCCGCCCTCAGGACCTACCAGGAAGGCTACTGCATCTTCCCGTTCCTTTGGCAAAACGGAAATGAGCGGAACGCCGCCGGGTTCTTCATCGAGCACGACGCGGTACGCCGCCGAATCGCCGATCGCCGCCCCGAAATTTATCGGATCGCGGACCTCTGGAAGCCGGTCGCACCGCGATTGTTGGCTCGCTTCAAGGGCGATGCGCCTCCACCGTTCAACCCGCTTCCGCGCCGCCCGTTCAAGCCCGCGCTCGCTGCGGATCGCTTCGAACGGCACAATCTCCGCGACTCCCAGCTCCGTCGCCTTTTCGACCATCCATTCGAAACGGTCGAACTTGATCAGCGCGGCATAGAGCCGAATATGCACCGATGGCGCTGGAGCGGCAAGCTTCTCTACCGTCCGGAATAAAACCCGTTCCTTGCGCGCAGCTTCCACTTCAGCCAAATATACGTTCTGGTTATCGGAGATTTCGAAGCGCTGCCCTTCTTCCACGCGAAGGACTCGGGTCAGGTGGCGCGCGTCCTCCCCATTGATTTCCGCATGCCCGTTCCGAACCTGATCCACAAAAAACCGCCGCCGCATTGCTATTCTCTCCTTCATGATCGCCTATCTTCGCGGTACGCTCCTCGAAAAGCATCCCAATCAGGCGATCGTCGATGTCCACGGCGTCGGCTACGACGTTACCATTCCCGTCTCCGCTTTTTCATCGCTCCCCGAGAAGGGCGCAGAAGTGCATTTGCACATCCACACGCATGTCCGCGAAGACGCGCTCTCACTCTTCGGCTTCGTTTCCTCCGCGGATAAGGCGCTATTCGAGAAGCTGATTACCGTGAGTGGCATCGGCCCCTCGGTCGCGATAAAGGCGCTCGGCGGTCTGGCCGCACCGGAACTCGCAGCCGCGATCCGCAACGGCGCGGTCGAGCTACTGGTGCGCATTCCCGGCGTCGGCAAAAAGACGGCGGAGCGGATGGTGCTGGAGCTTAAAGATAAACTCGACCTCACGGGATTGCCTCCCCGCTCCGAAGCCACGCCCAAGAGCGCCTTCGATGCCAACGAGGAAGACGTGATCTCTGCCCTGATGAACTTCGGAGCCGCCCGCCCCGCCGCCGAAGCGGCTGTAACCAAGGCTCGCTCGGCATCGGAGACTAATGAATTCGATGCCCTTTTCCGGCGTGCGCTGAAACTCGTCCGTTAAACTAGGAATCAATGCCCGAGCGGGACATCGTTTCGGCCTCCCTCCGCGACGAAGAGAGACAGTTCGAAGCCGCCTTACGCCCCCAGCGCCTCGCGGACTTCGCGGGCCAGCCCAAGCTCAAAGAGATCCTGGCCATTGCCATCGAAGCCGCGAAGCAGCGCGGCGAGGCCATGGACCACGTTCTTCTTTACGGCCCGCCGGGATTGGGCAAGACCACGCTTGCCGGGATCATCGCGTCCGAGCTTGGCGTCAATCTCCAGCAGACCTCAGGACCCGTGCTTCAGAAGAAGCTCGATTTGGTGGGCATCTTGAGCAATCTTCAGGAGCGCGAAGTCTTCTTCATCGACGAGATTCACCGCCTGCTCCCCGACGTTGAGGAAATGATCTATTCCGCGCTCGAAGATTTCCGCATGGATATCCTGGTCGGTACCGGCCCCGGCGCGCGAACCGTGGCCATGCCGATCAAGCGCTTCACCGCCATCGGCGCAACCACGCGCCAAGGCCTAATCAGCGCGCCTCTCCGGGGGCGCTTCGGCCTGGTCCTTCGCCTCAATCATTACGACATGGTTGAGCTGGCGCGAATCGTCCTGCGCTCCGCCCGCCTGCTCGACGCAGCCATCGATCCCGACGGCGCCGAGGAAATCGCTCGCCGCAGCCGAGGCACGCCGCGTATCGCCAACCGCTTGCTGCGCAGGGTTCGCGATTACGCTCAGGTCCGCGCGTCCGGGCATATCGATCTCGAAGTGGCCCGAGCCGCGCTCGATCTTCTCGAAGTGGACCCGTACGGCCTCGACGAGATCGACCAGAAGATCATGCGCACGCTGCTCGAAAAGCACGGCGGAGGGCCGGTGGGCATCAACACCATCGCCGCTTCGATCGATGAGGAATCGGACACGATCGAAGAAGTCTACGAGCCGTACCTGATGCAACTGGGCTTCCTCGATCGCACCCCGCGAGGACGGGTTGCCACTGAGCGCGCGTTCGATTATTTTAAGGTCCCGCGCCGGATGCGCGGCGCGCAGAACACGCTGTTCTAATGCTTCTCCAATGAAGCTCGTCTATCTCTCGCTGGGTTCCAATGTGGGCGACCGCGAATCGCACCTCGCCCGTGCGCGAGAGCGTCTGAATGAAGCTGGCATCCGGCTTCTGCGATCGTCAGCCGTCTATGAAACCGAGCCGCGAGACGTGCTCGATCAGCCGTGGTTCTTGAATCAGGTGGTCGAGGCCGAGACCAGCCTGTTTCCGAAGCAGCTTCTCGCGCAGACGCAGAAGATCGAGCGTGCGCTCGGCCGCATCCCCAGTACGCCGAAGGGCCCGCGAGCGATCGACATTGACATTCTTTTGTATGGGGCGGTCATCGTCTCCAATCCCGGACTCGAGATTCCGCATGCCCGAATGGCCGATCGCCGCTTCGTTCTGGAGCCGCTGGCGGAGCTCGCCCCGGATCTGCGCCATCCCCGGACTGGCGCTACGGTTGCCGAGATGCTGGCGCAGGTGCGGAATCAGCCGGTTCGGAAGTTGTAGAAGGTGCGGAGGATTTAGGCATGTTCCCGCTCTTTCCCTCGTCCAGAGTGACGTGGTAGAGATCCAGGGTCTGGCCAAGAGCTTGATCCAGCGCCACACGCGCACGGGCATACGATCCCCTCGCCGTGACCTCGGCCGTCTGCGCTTGCACCAGCGCGCGTTGCGCGAGCACGATGCTGTCGATGTTTGAGGAGCCGAAGGTAAATTTGTCCTGCTCCGCCTTGAGCAATTCCTCCTGAAGTTCGCGCGCGTTGACCGCGGCTGTGTATCCCGCCCGCGCCTGCCGCAACGCCAGAACTTGGTTCGAAATCTCGGTCACGATCTGATTCCGGTCACGCTGCAGGCTGAGCTGCGATTGTTGATACTGCAACTGGTCGATACCGTAATCGCCTTGCGCCAGGCGATTATTCAGCGGCGCACTCATGTACACACCGGCATACTGAGTCGGGAAATCCCGACGAAACACCTGTCCGAATGCGCTCCCTAGTCCGCCCGCCCCGCCCTGATTCCATGTGCCCGCGTAAGCGATGCCCGTCGGCAGCAGCGGGTTCTCCGTTCCCACCAGCCGAATCTTCGCGTTTTCGTTGTTGATATTCGCGACAGCCACATCGGGCCGCTTCGCCATCGCGGTTGCGATCAATTCGCGAATCGGCGGAAAAGGGTCCGAAGGCGGAATCTCGATCCGGTCCGTCGGTACAATCTGTGCCGATTCGAGCAGCGGATCCTCGGCCCGGGCGATCGACTCTTTGAGCGGCTCCTCAGCTTGCCGCGCTTGCATCTCCGCCATTTCCAGGGCCTGCCGCTGCACGGCTAACTGCGCCTCGGCGCGCGACACCTGGTAACCCGCCAGCACGCCCAACCGTACCCGCTCGCGCGTATCGTCCGCAAACTTTTGCGCGATGTTGAAAGCTTGCTGCGCCGCCCGGACGGCCTCGTCGGCGCTCACCAGGGTCCAGTATTGACTTAAAACGTTCGCCGCCAGATTCAGCAGCGCCAGTCGAAGATGCTCATCCGCCGCGATCACGTTGTTTTGGGCGCCGCGAATGTAGTACGTATTAACGTTTTTCCCCAGGCCCTGCCAGAACGGCTGCTGAGCCGAAAGTGTGACGCGGGGGTCCATTGAAGGGTTGATCAAGTCCGTCGGCGCGTTCTCATTCAGGTAGTTCTCGCTCTGCTGAATGCGGACTAGGCCGCCGGTGACCAAGCCCTGCTGAAGCTGGGTGGTGTAGGTACGCGTGTCGTCGACAAGCGCGGACGTCTGGCTCACCACCTGGTCGGGCTGCGGCGTCGTCACATGCGAAAACGTACTGGAGTTGGACAACGTTGGATCGAAATTGGGAGCCACATACCCAACCTGCTGCACCACGGCATTCCCAGCGCCCCCCGCGCCGCTGGTGCCCCCTGAGTTAACCACAACGCCCGCGCTCGCTTCGCTTCCGATGACTCCCTGTCCGCTGGCAACCGCGCCGACTTGCGAGCTGTTCGATCCCGCGCCGCGCAACGGCCCGCCGCCTTGCTGGCGTACCAATTCCCATTGAGCGCGCAAAGGCCCGTATCGCTCGATTTCGAGATCCAGATTGTTCTCAATCGCGAGTGCGATGGCATCCTGCGCCGAGAGGTAGAGGTTCCCAGCCCGAATCAGATCGTGCATCCGCGAGGTATTGGACAGGCGAATGGGAGGAACGACCGGCGTTAAATAGGGCCGCGCGAACGATGGCCCCGCTGCCATCTCCGGGCCGAGCAAGGACTGCCCGTACACACGCAGCGCGCTCAATTGGAGAAGCGCTCCGAAGATCGCTAACGGCTTGCCGCGCCTCATCGCGCACCCTCCCGCGTTCCAGGTAATGCCGCAGGCAATACGGACTCCCTATTCACGTGTCCCGCGACGGCTTCGTCCATCGAAACATGATTCACTTCCAGCGTTTGCCCTAACGCAAAGTCGAACGCGATGCGGGCATGGGTGTAGTTCGCCATCGCCTGCACTTCTTCCGTTTGATCCTGAACCAGGTCCTTTTGGGCTTGGATGACCAGAGTGGTGTCCGGCGTTTGACCGAAGTTGAACCGGTTCTGCTCGTCCTGCAGCGTTTGCTCCGCTAACGTTCGGGTGTTCACCGCGGCTTCATATCGCGACCGGGCCTGCTGCAATCCCATCACCGAGTTCTTCACATCCACGCGAATCTGGTTTTCCTCGCGTTTCAGCCCCAGTTCGGTTTGACGCAGCGCCAGTTCGTCGGCGATGAAATCGGCCTGGGCGACGCGATTACGGAACGGAATGTTCAATGAGATGCCCGCGGCGTAGTTCGGGAAATTGCGGCGCAGCTCTTGCGCAATCACCTCACCCTCGCCTCCGGCGAAATAGCCTGGCGGCGGACAGCTCGCGCACGCTTGCGCTCCGGCGAGGCCGTTGTTGGCCACCTGGAAGAAGCCGTTCAAGCTGGGCAGCAATGCGTTTCGCGTTCCCCCCTCCATGATTTTGTCGCTTGCTAAAGTGATGTTGCTTTGCTGGATCTCCGGACGGGTGGACAGCGCTTGCGCGATCAGTTCGTTCACCGGCCGCAATTCTTCGGTTTTCGGAATCTCAATTCGATCCAGTGGAACGATGCGCAGATCGTCCAGATCCGCGTTGGCCGCTCCACTCCGGCTCAATGCATTCTTAAGCACCGTTTCCTGCTGGGCCACGTGCGTTTGGGATTGCAGCAAATCCTGCTGGCGAAGCGATACCTCCGCCGCCGCTCGAGTCACCTCGATTTGCGGCAGCGTTCCCAAGCGCACTTGATTGCGATTATCGTCGTACAGCTTCTGGGCTACTTCGAGGGCGCGCTGCTTTAATCTCACGTCTTCGTTAAAGCTCACCAGATCCCAGTACAGGTCCAACACCGCGGAGATCGTCGCGATCACCTGCATCTTCATTTGCAGATCCGTCGATTTCATGCTGTTCTTGGCCACGCGGATGTCGCGGTTGTTGACCCCGATGCTGAGGCCTTGCAGGAACGGTTGCGTGATGCTCACGCTTACGCTGCCGTTGATGGACGGATTCAGAAGGTAAGCGGGGCTGTTATACAGGTTGCGGTAGCTATTGACTCCCACGGAAACGTTGGTGCCGGTGAGAAAGGACTGCGAGTACCCAAAGCTGTAGTCCCGGAAATTATTAGTGAGCGAAGTGGTCTCTGTCACCACTGTGTTGACTTCTGGGCTGGTCTGGTGCCCGAACGTAAGCTGTGCGTAGATGCTGGGATCGAGAC
>JASHRP010000557.1 GCA_030037375.1 Bryobacteraceae bacterium
CGCGCTGGAGTAATAGCCGTACCCGCCGTGGTCTTCGCCGAAGTAGCGCAGAGAGAAGCTGTTCAAATGCCATTTGTGAGTGGGATCGCAAAATGAGCTGAAGTCCGTGTAATGAGGCGTGACGATGAAAACCTCCCCGCCCGGCCGCACGATGCGATGAAACTCCTCCATGGCGCGAATGACATCCGACACGTGCTCGATCACATGAATGGCCTGAAGCGCGTCGAAGGAGGAGTCGCGAAACGGGTACGGGAAGCGGTCGAGATCCGCCAGCACGTCCGCGCGAGAAGCCGGATTGCGATCCAGTCCGATCGAGCCAGGCTTCTTGTTAATTCCGCAGCCAACGTCCAAAACACGCATGCGCGTCAAAGCCGGCGCGCGAGCAGCAGGGTCATATCGTCCTGCAGCTCTTCGGAGGCGGTCCATTGTTTCACGCTGTCCAGGACCAGTCTGATAATTTCATCCTCGTCGCGGCTTCCATGGCGCATCAGAAGGTCGATCAGCCGGTCCTCGCCGAACATTTCTCCATACTCATTTTCGGGCTCTGTCACGCCGTCGGTATAGAACACGAGGAGATCGCCGGAGCGCAGGCCCACGCGGCTTTCGCCATATTCGGCAAAGGAAAACGCGCCCACCACCGTGCCGTTGACGTCCAACCGCTCGACCGACCCGTTCCTCACCAGAAGCGGGGAAAGGTGCCCTGCATTGGTGTACGTGAACGTGGATGCCGGCTCAGCGTAAATTCCCAGGCAGAACGTGGCGTACTTTTCGGCCGAGGTCATCGAGTAAAGCTGCTGGTTCAAATTCGCGACCAGCCGCGATGTGGACAGCCCCGATCCTCTAAAGCCGCCGCCTCCCCCCGCCATCACCTCCACCGGCGCCTGCAACTGCACGCGCAGCGAGCTTTGCAACGCGGCCATTAGCAGCGCCGCGGAAATCCCTTTGCCGGCCACGTCGGCGATCGCCAAGGCGACTTCCGAATCGCCGACCATTTCGAAATCGTAGTAGTCGCCCGAGACAAGCCGCGCCGGCTGGCACACCGCCCGGATCCTCAACGTTCGCAACTCTGGTGTCGCGCGTGGAAAGAGCTGGCTCTGGACCTCGCGGGCGATTTCGATCTCTGACTCTAAGCGCTCTTTTTCTTTTGCCACGACCAGCAGCTCCTGGAGATGCTCAGTCATGCGGTTGAAGGATTTGCTCAATTCGGCAAGCTGGTCACTTCCGGAGACCTTGATACGATGCGAAAAATCGCCCGCGATCACCAACTGAGTGCTCTCGTAAAGCCGGTGCACCGCGCCCGTGATGGTCCTGGCAAAGCCGATTCCGATTATTACCGATGTGATTTCGACGATCACGAAAATTCCGAACCCGATCAGGAGTAAAACAAGCAGCGTGCTTTGCAGCGCATCCTTGCGGCTGAAGACTTCCGCCAGCACCAGCGAGACCCGCGAACGCACGGCAATGAGTAATCCTTCGCCGGTCCGTTTGCCCGGGTGGTCCCAATCGTCCGCTTCCAGATAGGCGAACCACTGCACGCTCGGGTCGAAGCGGCTGAAGCGGCTTTTGGATGGCGGCACGGGCGCTCCGGCGGGGATGTCGCGAGTTTCCCGCGCCACGCCCTCGTCGGTCGAAGCTGCCATCACGTCGACCTGGCCCAAGTGCGGGACCAGCTCCGCGAGAAACTCGTTGGTCAGCGGTGCCATCGCCGTGACATCGCCGGCGGGCGTTTTCGCGTAGCTCCAAATATAGAACTTGCCCCCGCGCACCAGGACTCCGTGCACGGGTTGCCAGCCGGGTAGCGGCGCGGCGATCTTGGCGTCTTCCGGATAGCGGGTTTCTCCGCCATACTCGCGCAAGAGCACTTCGATGCCCGGAAAGCGGTCGATGTAAATCAGGTCCAGCAGCCGTTCCATGACCAGCGGGCGATTGGTTGGATCGGTGCGGACCACGGTATCGGTGAAGGAGGTGAGCGTCTCGATGCGCCGGTCGAGCTGGCTGGTCACCATGTACACTGCCAGTTGGCTCACCAGCGCGCTGCCCGCCACATAAGCTAGCGCGGCGATCAGCAGAATGGGCACGCCGGCGATGAAAAGATAAGTCACCAGCAGGCGATTGCGCAGGCTCCAGATAAGATGGCCCTTAATTCGGCGCAGCAAGCGCACGATCATCCATGGGCCGAACACCAGCATGCCGATCAGCGACAGCAGACGCAGCGCTTGATGCGACAGAGAGAAGCCGAGGGTCAAATAAAGAAACGCGAACACGACGAACGCCACTCCGGGCGGACCAAGCTGCTTAACGGCAGCCCGTACGTTGGTTTGGCGCTTGCTCACTGGATCTCGCTACACCCGCGATCTTGCGATGGCGGGCTCTTCCTTGTCCGGCTCCAAATAATATTTGGTCAGTCCGGTTTCGAGAACTCGAAACGCCGACTCCACGTCGTCCGCGAATTGAAACAGACCCAAATCCTGTTCGGCGATCATGCCGTATTTCACCAGGGCGTCGAAATTGAGGATTTCGTGCCAGAAGGACGTTCCGTAAAGCAGGACGACCATCTTCTTCTCGAGCTTCTGGGTCTGCACCAGCGTCAGGATCTCGGTCAGCTCATCCAGCGTCCCGAAACCGCCGGGAAACACCACCAAAGCCTTCGCCAGGTAAGCGAACCAGAACTTGCGCATGAAGAAGTAGTGGAACTCGAAACTCAGCTCCGGCGAGATGAACGGATTGGGGCGCTGCTCGAAGGGCAGCCCGATGTTGAGCCCGACCGATTTTCCGCCAGCGTCGTGCGCTCCGCGATTCGCCGCTTCCATGATGCCAGGCCCCCCTCCGCTGCAAACCACAAAGCGGCGGGTGGGGTGATCCAGCCCGATCGACCATTGGGTCACGCGCCGCGCTAGCTCCCGTGCGTCGCGATAAAACCGGCCCTCCGCGCCGCTTTCAAAGGTTCGCGCGGAGCCGAAGAAAACGATCGTGTCGTGAATCCTTTCCTTCTTGAAATGCGAGAGCGGATATAGATACTCGCTTAGGATGCGCAGGCTGCGCGCATCGGGAGTATCCATAAACTCATGATTGCGGTAGGCCAAACGGCCTTCGGGATTCAGACGTTCATTCATTGGGTGGTTGCTTCAGTCAGGTCGCGGCTTTTCCTTCCAGCGTCTGGAGCCGCTTCTCCAACTGTCTTATTGTCCTCAAAATCTCCGGGAGTTTCGGAAAAGCGGTGATGGCGCGGAGCCACTCCCGAGCTTCGAACGCGGGGGAGCCGCTGATGACCGCGCCCGCCGAAACGTCATGCCCCACGCCGCTCTGCGCGTACACGATGGCGCCGTCATGGACGGTCAAGTGTCCCGATACGCCGACTTGCCCGGCAAGCAGCACGCTTTTGCCTAGAATCGTTGAGCCGGCCAGCCCGGTTTGCGCGCAAATGATGTCATCCTCGCCCACCACGCAACCGTGGCCGACCTGAACCAAACTGTCGATCTTCGCGCCGCGCTTCACCCGCGTCTCCCCGATTGACGCCCGGTCGATCGAGGTGAGGGTTTGAATCTCCACATCGTCCTCAATCACCGTGACGCCGCTTTGAACGATTTTGGCATGCGATCCGTCGGCGCGCTTGGCGAACCCGAAACCGTCGCCTCCGACGATCACTCCGTTTTGCAAGGTTACCCGGTTTCCCACGCGGCAATGCTCCCGCACCACGGCATGCGAGTGCGCGTAGAAGTCGTCACCGATGCTGGAACCTTCGTAGATTACGACGTGCGAATGCAGCACAGCGTTATGCCCGATGACCACATTTTCACCAATCGCTACAAAGGGTCCGATGGAGGCGTTGTCGCCAATGGTTGCGGAAGCAGCCACGCAGGCCAGGGGATGAACGCCGGGCTTGGGACGCGGCGGTTGATAAAACAGCGCCAGCGCGCGGGCGAAATCGAGATACGGATTGGCGGAAATAAGCTGAGCCGCGGGGAGATCCTCGACCGGCGAGGCCAGCAACACCGCTCCGGCCTGGGTGTGCTTGAGCTTGTGCGCATATTTCGGATTGGCCAGGAAGGTGACTTCCGTTGAGGTGGCCTGCTCCATGCCCGCGACGCCTGTAATTTCAAGCGATCCATCGCCCTTGAGCTCGCACCCCAGCCTCGCGGCGAGTTCGGAAAGATTCATTCTTTTAGGGTACGCCGGAGGGGTTCCATGGTATCGCCTAGAGGAAGCCCCGCAACTGCCTTGCCGTTCGGGCTGGATTGTCCGAAACAACCAGACGCGCTTTTGTGGAGAATTTCAGCGATCAGGAGCGATTAGCGATAGAATCGAGTCCTCATGCAAACACTCGGCCTTTCCGATTCCACACCTCGCTCGGAGAGTCGATTACGGGCGCTTTTCTGGCCGAGCATTCGAAACGCCGCGGACCTGGACTACGTAACGCGGCAAGGCTTTTGGGTTTGCTTTACCGTCGCGGTGGTTACGATCGTATTCAGTCTGCTTCTGCGGTCGTTTCTCCTCGGTCTATTCGAGAGTTCGTTTTTCTTCCTTGCAGGCGTGGGCGTTCGGGAGCGTAGTCGGACGGCTGCATTCAGCGCTTATCTCCTCGGGACATTCACCGTCGGGGGATTTAGTGTCGTGCGCATTTTATTCCTCGCTCTGTTGTTCTCGAACGTCCGTGGCAATTGGTTGGCCGCAAGCTGGAAGTCCGACGCCGCCGTGGCCCCTGTTAAGTTGAACCAGACATGGACGGATGGATTAGTAGATTGCCTCCCGTCGCTTATCTGGCCGAAGGCGAGGCCCATCTTCTACGTGCTGGCTTGCTGCGAAATCCTTCTTCTCTTCTACGTATTATTTGCACCGTCGGTACGCTGAAATCGCCCATATCCAGCCCGGTGCGTTTCAGAGCGGCGAAAACGCGCCGCGCCTGGTCCGATGGCCAAACGCTCATGCAGCGATATCGAAAACGGCGTCCCCGGAATACGGCGGCAACTCGCCGTGCGCGATTCTGTCTACCAGAATTTCGCGCGCTGCAGGTTGAGCACGCTGAATGGCATCTTGCTTTGAGTCGCCGTAAAGAAGCACGTTCAACTCCGGAACCTCGGTGATCCAACGCCCATCGACTTCGCGATCCAGTTCGATGGTAAGCTGCATAGCTCCAGCTTACTCCCCACGGCGACCACCTCAGCTAATCGCCCGCGCAATCGCATACGCCGCGCCGGCCGCCAGGCCGCCGATGAGCGTGGTGCGGATCGAGCTTCGCACGGGAGGCGCGCCGGCGAAGCGGCCCTTCACATAGCCGAATATCGCCAAAGCAAGAATGGTCGCGGCCACGGAGAATTGCAGAGCCGTCGCCGCGTGCGGGAACAGCATGTATGGCGCGAGCGGAATCAAGCCTCCAGCGATGTACGATCCGGCGATGGTCGCCGCGCTATTTTTGGCGCGGTCGGGATGCGGTTCTTCCAGTCCGAGCTCGAAGCGCATCATCCAATCCACCCAGATCTTCGGGTTCTTTTCGAACGCCGCCAGAATCGGCGCGCTTTCCGCGCGGGTCAAACCGTACGATTCGAGAATCTCCAGGACCTCGTGCCGTTCGAAGTCGGTCTTCTCCACGATTTCCCGTTCTTCACGCAGCCGCTCGCTCGCGTAATGCTCGGCGTCGCCACGCGCCGCGAGATAACCTCCAAGCCCCATGGCGATCGACCCGGCCGCGAT
>JASHRP010000006.1 GCA_030037375.1 Bryobacteraceae bacterium
TCGAAGATGTTCAGAAAGATGCTGACGCGCGATGTGCCGCCGGGACCGCCGGCGACCACGACGACCTTGCCATCGGCGGGGGAAACCGCAACGGCTCCTGCAGGAATGGCGCGCTCCGGGTCGCGGAAGAAGTTCAAACAGAACGCAGCCAAAATGTAGAATGGCACGGCGTACGGCCAGCCCAGCAGGTAAGTCGCCGCCGCGGCTCCGATTAAGAGGCCGCCGGCGTACCGGTACCCATAAATCACCATTCGCCCCTATTGTCGCATCGGCAGGGTTACGATGGCGTGACACGGGCTTGTTTCAGAGCCGCCGCGGAAGTTAGCGCGTTACTTTCGCGAGCCACTTCTGCGTCTCGACCCATGCCCGAAGAGGAGCGCGGCGGCAGCGTTCGCAACGCGTGATTGAATGCACCTTCAAGCAGCTCCAGAATCTTCACGTTATCGGCTTCTTGAAGCTCGCGCCGCCGAATAGCCTCGAGCTTCGGCCGAGTTCCTTCCAGTTTTCCACCCAGCGCCGTAGAAGTTCCTGCTCGCCCGAATCGTTCCCGTTCACTTACTGCTTCACCGCGAGCACCTCGCGGCCTTCCTGAATGGATACCTTCACCGGAGCCTGCTTCAGCGTGGCCGAGAAATTTGCGCCGTCGTTGGAAGTCTCCACCCAAATCACTTGTGGCGCAGCTTTGGCGAATTGAATTTCGACCGGAACCTCGGCCGAGAATCCGTCGTCGACGCCGCTCTGCGCAATGGTCCCCGATATCCTCACCGCCGGAGCCACGCCCTTGACGGAATAGGTCAGCTTCACCGCGGGAATGCCCGTCGAATACACCCAGTTGTCGAAAAAAGCATCCACATTAAAGACTTTCACCCCGGGTCCGCCAGGAGGAACAAATTCTTTCACCAGCGCCGCGAACTGCGCGGTCGAAACGGTTCGCGAATCATAACGCCGCCGCAGCTCGGCGAGCATTTTTGTGAAGCGATCGTCGCCCAGCCGCCGGCGCAGCATGTGAAAAACCCACGAGCCCTTGTAATAGGTGATATCGTGCCAAGCCGCGGCGTTGCCGCCCGCTTCCAGCCGGAACCCCCAAGTAATCGGACCGGTCGACTCAACCGTCGAACCCTTGAAATTTTTAAGCAGCAGCAAATCCCGGTAATCCTCCAGCACGTCCTCCATCGCCTTCACGCCCTTTTTCCTCTCCAGATACATTAGCGACGAATAACTCGCTAGCGCTTCGGAGAGCCATTCATCCTGGTACCCGGCGGGAATCACCACATCGCCCCACCATTGGTGAGCCACTTCGTGCGCCTCGATCAGATCCGAGTAAAACAACTGCTCGCGCGGGCCGCGCGCGTCCTCCGGCCTTTGCTCCGGCTTGAGATAGGAAAGGGTGGAGAGATAAACCAAGCCCGGAAAGCCTTGCCCGAAAGCGCCGGGAATCGGAGAGACCGTGAGGCTGTTCAAAGCGGGCGGACCGAACAATCCCGAGAAGTACTCAAGCGAGGAGGAAATGTCCGCGGCCACGGCTTGCAATCGCGCCAGCGGATTCGGAGTTGCGGGGGAATCGACCTCCGGATGCTGAGGCAGCGCTCCGCGAGGGACGCGCGGCGGAGGGCCTTGAGACGGGGTGATGTTGGCCGCGGCCGGCGGCTTGGGCTGAAGCGCGGCCTCCAGGCTGCGATTGCCATACACTTCGACTCGGATACCCGGCGCCGTACCCTCCGCCTTTTCGTAATCGCCGAGATTGAAACCGGCCAGCCGAATCGGAACGGGAGTCACGCGGCGCGTGACGCGAAACTCGCCGTCAATGCGATCTTCGGCGATATCGCCAGGGGTCACCAGAGTCAGCCGTTTGGGGTAGCGGAACTTCAGATCGTAAGCAGCCAATCCCGAAGTCACGCGCGGATACCAGTTGGAGCGCGCTCCGACGAAATAAACATCGTTCCCGGCCGGAGAGATCACCGACCCATGCTCCACGAACTCCACTTCGTGCGAGCTCGACGGCGCGAGCTCCGTCTCGGGAATCACCAGAAACGGCGCGTTCTGCGCGTCGCGAACCGCGCCTCCACCGGTCGAATCCGAGAGGAGCAACTCCGCTGGCTGGCCATCGACGCGCACTGACTCGATTTGCATCGCGTTGGCCGAAACGAACGTCAGCGTGCGTAGCGCCGATTTACCCACACGAATCGAATCTCGAACGGTGGCCTTCAGCGCCAGATCCTCGTCCAAGGAAGCATCGATTTGAAACTTCTCTTCACCCAGCGGAGGCTCGCCTGGCTTCGCCGTCCCGTTGCGATAACTTCGCGACGGAAAGCTGGTCCACACATCGTAGGCGTAACTGGCGTTCGTGGCGTTCTGCCGGCCTGCGGTGATCTGGCCCTGCGATTGTAAATCGTAAAAGACGTCGAAATTGCCCACGTGTTTGCCGGCCAGCGTCGCGAACATCAATCCGCGGCGCTCCGCCAGCGGCGTGAGGAGATCCCCGATCACCCGCAGATCGAAACCCGATTCGATATTCGCCAGCACAGGCGACCATTTCTCATCGAGCAGCGGCCCCATTTCCAGCGCTTTTTTCCCCGCTCCGTTCGCGATGCTATCGAGCAGCGCTTGCGCGGATCCATCGCTGAACACCAGCACCGCGACGCGGAAATGTTCCTCGAGGTTGGGCGTTTGGGCGAATCGCGCGAGCGACATCCGCTCCCCGCGATACGGCGGCAGTAGAAGAACTTCGCCATCGCCGCCCTCCACCTCGTCGGTGAAGACAGCGGAGACGATCTCCCCGTTCACGGGCTTCGAAAAAATGAGATAGCCCTCGTTGAAGTAAAGCTTCAGGTCTTCTTTGATCAGGGAAAGATCGCGAACGTGGTAGCACTGTGCCGGATCGAGCGCCGCGGTGCGGATTTGGCGGGCGAGATCCGCGCCCGAAGGCGCACCTGCCGCCCATGCGCAGCCCGCCAAAACGCAAGCCAGCAGCGCGACGCTGATACGGCGGGTCACGACACACCGCTTCACGTCAGATGAACATCTCTTCGTCTGCCGTGACCTGGTCAGGGGTGGGACGTCCGCCGCGCATGAAGTAATAAACCGCGGCGCGCAGCCCCGCAGCCACGCCGTGGATCTCCCGGATCGGCTTCATGAGGCCGCCATGCACGGCCGCGACGGTCTCCTGCGCACGGCTCATCGCGTCGTCCACCACCATCTCGGCCCGGTCGAGTTGCGCTCGCGCGCGGCTCGCCGCATCCTCCAGCACCACTTCCACGCGGTTGAGCTGCCGCTGCGTGATATCGAGGATCTCGGTGGTCCGCAGCGTGATCTCCTTCATGCTGGCTCTGCCCTCATCGATGGCGGCACGCGAAGATTCCGCCAGGGCTTCCAGCTTCGGCGCCAGTTTCGCCATGCGCTCTTCGATAGCCCGCGCCGACTTCGCCGTTCCGGCCAACATCACCGCTTGAACGACCAGCGCGATTGCCGCGATGACAACGAACGCCGTCATAACAATCAGCAGGGCTTGATCCATCGGTTAGTCTATGCTCACAGTTCCGAAAATCCGGTTTACTCCCGGGTTGGATTGTTCAACGACTCACGGTAAGCCTGTTTGCCCGCTTCCACCGCGGCCGATAGGTTATCCTTATGACGGCGAAGGGTTTCCTTGCCGCGATCGAACGTGTCGGTGGCGCTATCGCGCAGCTCCTCGCCGCGCCGCTTAACGTAATCGACACCTTCTCCTGCCTTGTTCCGAATGAGATCCCGTGTCTCAGCTCCGGCTTTGGGCGCAAACAAAACTCCCACGGCTACGCCCAGACCTAATCCCAGGAAGAAATAAGACAGCTTGCTATCGTCTTCCATTTGCCGGCCTCCTTTTCGCTCCAATCACAGGATACGCTATTCTGACTTCAGGAATCATGTCCATCAGCACGCGATCCTACGCGCGTCCGTATGGCTCCCGCGGCGGCCTTCCCAGGGGCATTCAAGGCTTGCTAATCGCCAACGCGGCGATGTTCGTCCTTGGGTTCTTCTCGCGCGGCGCGCTTGATAGCGTCTTTGCAATCCTTGCTTTATCGCCGGCGCGTTTTATCCGCTCCCTGTACCTGTGGCAGCCCGGCACGTACCTGTTTGTCCACGCCTCCATCTGGGAATTCGTCTGGAACATGCTCGCCCTATGGATGTTCGGCAGGGAGTTGGAGGAACTTTGGGGCACGCGGCGGTTTTTGCGTTTCTTCTTCCTCTCGGGCAGCGGCGCGGCCTTGCTGCTGGTGCTGGCCGAATACGTTGCCGGAAATCCCGAGTCGATCACCATCGGCACAACCGCCGCGGTCTATGGAATCCTCGCGGCGTCGGCGGCGCTATGGCCTGACCGGGATGTCATCTTCATTTTCTTTCCGATGAAGATGAAGTATTTCGTCGCGGTCATCGCGGGAGTCGACTTCTTTCTTTCTTACAACGCCGGCATCGGCCAGATCGCTTTGCTCACTGGACTCGCGTTCGGATTCTTTTACGTCAAGTCTCCGCGAGTGCGCGGCTTCAATCCAATGGCGGCGCTGGAATCGAATTACAAGGCGTGGAAGCTAAAGCGGGCCAAGCGCAAATTCCAGGTATATCTCAAGAAGCACGGATCGAGTTCCCCGAAGGACCCGTGGGTGAATTGAAGAGAATCAAGAATACGGCCGGCCCCTGTATTTTCGAATGAACGATCAGCAAATTCTCGCGATCGCACTGTCGTCGGCGCCGACCATGTTTACCGTGCTTATCGGGATCCTGCTCAACAATGGCCGATTCAACGACCTGAATGGTCGGTTTGGGGACATCAATTCCCGGATCACGGAGCTTCAGAATCGGATCACGGGCCTTGAGAGACGGATGGATCAGCGCTTCGATGAGATGAAGGAGCTGTGGCGCTCCGAGCTGCACCGTGTCGAAGAAATTCTCGACGCGCGGCTCAAGCATATCGAACCGCGCTAAAGAGACTTAGCGGCGCATCCGCACTAACTCCGCGTTCATTTCGTCCCGCAAATTCGCGGGAGCATTCGCGGCCACTTGCGCTAGCGCCTGCTCCAACCCAGCCGGAGATCGATCCTTAACCGGCGCATTCGGCGCCTCCGCGAGCTCGCGATACATGTCGAGCGCCTTCCGCAACGACGCGGCCGCGACTTCCGGCTCATGATTGGCCGCCAGCACCTCGCCCATTTCGAAGTTGCACGCGGCGGCGATCCGGCGCAGATCCGGCGACGAGGGCAACGCCGCCGTGGCGCTGAGCGCCTGGCTGAAGCTGGTTAGCGCCGCTACGAGATTTCCCGCAGCATATTGAGCGAGCCCCAGCTTGCGCAACGCGAACATCAAATCTTTCTGCCCCGCTGCGTCGTTCGGAGCTTTTTTCAGGAACGCTTCCATCTGCGCGACGGCGTCCGAGTCCAGCGTCTGCGCTTCCTTAGGCTCAAGATCGCCAAGCTTGATTTCCGCGCCCGCTAAAGCCCTCCTGACGTCGGTCTGCTCCGGCTGACTCTTCAAGATTTCGCGCGCCGCCTGGATCGCCTCGCGATAATCCGATGCAGCGTGGCCGGCGTCGCTCGATTGATCGATATCTCCCAATCTCCCATACGCATTGATCAGAGCCGGACCGAGCAAGAGTTCGCGGCTGCGCGCCGTGGCAAGCTGCGCCTGCGCTCGCCGCGCCTCGATCGCAAACCAAATCCCGCTGCCCAAGACCAACGCCAGCGCCACCGCCATAATGCCCACGCCCGCGAGATTGCGCCGCACGAACTTCCCGGTCCGGTAGCCGAACCGGTCATCCCGCGCTTTGACCGGATGGCCCTCCAGATACCGGCGAATATCCTCGGAAAACTGTTCCACGGAGAGGTAGCGCCGAGCCGGCTCCTTACGCAGGGCCTTCAAAATGATCGTGTCCAAATCGCCGCGGAGCTTCCTCTGCAGCCGCCGGCGAGCCTTTTCGCGCGTTTCCTCCTGCGCCAGATCGATGGTCTGCGTCGCAAGCGGAACCGCCGAACCAGCTACCGTGAGCGCCACGCTGCTCGGCTTCGGAGGCTCCTTGTCGCAGATAGCTTGATGCATCGACAATCGCGACCGCGCATCCTCCCGCGAATACGGGAATCGTCCGGTCAGCAGCTTGTACAACAGAACGCCCAGCGAGTACACATCGCTTGCGGTGGTGATCGGTTCGCCGCGAATCTGCTCCGGGCTGGCGTATTCGAGAGTCATCGGGCGCAGCTCGGGCTTGGTCTCCGCCATCATCAGCGTCGACATTTCGTTATGCATCAGCTTGGCGATGCCGAAATCCAGCAGCTTGGGCACGCCGTCCTTAGTCACCAGAATGTTGGCGGCCTTGATATCGCGATGCACCACTAGATTCGAATGCGCGTACTGGACCGCGGCGCACACGCTGCGAAACAGCTTCAACCGGTCGCTGATGCTGCTCTGATGGCTTTCGCAGTACTGATCGATGGGAGTTCCCTCGACGTACTCCATCACCAGGTACGGCGAGCCGTCGGGAGCCGAACCCGCATCGATCAGCCGGGCGATATTGGGATGATGCAGACCGGCGAGAACCTGGCGCTCCAACCCGAATCGCCGCAGCATTTCCGTGGTGTCCATGCCGCGCCGCACCATCTTGACGGCGACCTTGGTGCGGAGATCCTGGTCCGTCCGCGCGGCCATCCACACCGATCCCATGCCTCCGCCGCCGAGGCGCTTTTCGAGCTGGTATGCGCCCACGCGCGGAACTCGGGGAACAGTGGTCGAGCTTGCGTCGAGGGACTGCAAGGCGATGTTGAGGTCGGCCGCGGGCTTATTCAGGAAGCCTTCGGATTCCTGGTGGCTGGCCAGCAGGCTCTCGACTTCCTTGCGCAGCTCATCGTCTCCGTTGCAGCAGATTTGAAGGTACGCGCGCCGGTCCCGCTCCGGCTGTTCGAGCGCCGCGTCAAATACTCGACGAATCTGCGCCCATCGCTGCGGAGTCAAGCGTTCCTCCCGTGATTTCGCGGTGCAGGAAGGCGCGCGCGGAGGTCCAACTTCGCTTCACCGTCGCCGGCGAGCATCCCATGACCTCGGCTGTTTGCTCCACCGAAAGCCCGCCGAAGAAGCGCAGCTCCACTAAGCGCACCTGCGACGGATCGAGCTGCCCGAGCCGCGTCAGAGCCGTGTCCAGCGCGATCATGTCGACGGGCTGCTGTTCGCAAATGGCCATGGTGTCTTCGAGGATCACCTTCTGCCCCGCTCCGCCGCGGCGCGCCGCGTGGCGCTTGCGCGCGTAGTCGAGGAGAATGCGCCGCATCTGCGTGGCCGCCATCGCTAAGAAATGCCCGCGGCTTTCGAGCGGAGCCTTTTGGTCCACCATGCGCAGGTACGCCTCATGCACCAGCGCCGTGGGTTGCAGCGTATGCTCGCCGCGTTCGCGCCGGAAGTAGGAACGGGCGAGCTTGTGGAGCTCGTCGTAAACCAGCGGCAGGAGCTGGTTCATGGCGTCTTTCTGCCCGCGCCCGATCTCCCCGAGCAACCTCGTGATTTCGCCGGATTCCATCATTCCGCCGTACTGCGGATTATAGCGCGTCCACACGGCGGGGAATAGGCGGGGGCCCTCAATGTGGCCTGGTGTTCTTGGTTGTCGAAGCCGCCCGCCCAAAGGAACGACCGGGTTCTATCAGTTCAGCGAGGGCCGCTCCGCCCGATCGATGACCAAGATGTCGACT
Source organism: Bryobacteraceae bacterium (assembly GCA_030037375.1). GTDB lineage: Bacteria > Acidobacteriota > Terriglobia > Bryobacterales > Bryobacteraceae > Palsa-187. The sequence goes on from JASHRP010000006.1 coordinate 7,698, forward strand.
GGGGCTTTTTGCGGTTCCAGTTTGAGCCCCCACGTCTCCTCACTCACCGTAAAAACGGATGGTCCATCCGGGTCGCGGCCCCCTCCTGGACCGAGAGCCAGTTCGATAGCCTGAAGGGGGTCTTTCCCATCGACCGTGCAATACGAGGGTCCAACGAGTCCCGATTTGTCGATTACAGGACGGTCAGCGAATGCCGTAAGCATTTCCAATTCGGCCGCCCAGGACCACTCGAAGGCGTCCGGGTCATCAATCTCGGGCTCGGCGCGGCCTCGGGCGCCCTTGGCTGCCCCGTGAGGAATACACCGCTTCTGCCTCGGAACAAGTTTGGGCGGCTTTTTTGTTCGCGTCAGCGCGTAGACGGGCAGTTCCCTGGTTTCGCGATGAATCTTCAATTGAAATCGGTCAGCCAACAAGGTCTGAAGCATCGACCTCACCTGGCCTAGTGTCGGAACGTGACCGCCGGCGACTTTGGCATGGATGTCATACAAGTCGTGCCCGCTATCAGCCCAGGTTGGCAAGCCAGAAATCTGAATTGTTTGCACGCCGTATGCGTCGACAATCAGATCCTTAAGACTAGCGGCTTCGTCATCGAATCGGTTGCCGGTTATGCCGCAGTGCAGGAACCCCGCCGGACATTGTATTGCAGGGCTCCAAGGCCTGCGCATGAACACCCCGACGGGAAGGGGATGCGGTTTCACAGATGCAACCTCGAATTCCAGAGGCGCTAGGGACTGTGCATGCACCAGCACCCAAACCAAGCTGCCCGCCAATAGAAGCAGCTTCTTTCCAAAGTTCAGCCTGGGGACCGAGCTTCGGCTGGCTGCCATAACTCAACGGTAAGGCCTGGACGGGCGGCAATGCAATCGAAAGCCATCTATCGATCGACGCATATCTCGGACCAGCGACGGGCAGGCTCCACTTTGGTCAAGCTGATATTCTGACCAACGGTGCGTCAGCTATCGAAGCGAACTCAGTACAGCCTTAGGGCGCTGTACGCCCTGGCCCGCAAGTACGGAGCGGGGCCGGTGCTAATCACGCAGCTCGCGGAAGAGGAATTGATTCCCAAAAAATTCTTGGAGCAGATTCTGCTCTCACTTAAGACCCTCGGCCTGGTTTCGAGCAAGAAGGGCAAAGGCGGCGGCTACCAGCTCGCGCGGCCTCCGGGCGAGGTCACGTTGGCGTCAGTGATTCGCATGATGGAAGGGCCGCTCGCGCCGCTGCCCTGCGCCAGCGAGACGCGCTTCCGCAAATGCGATGAATGCGTGGATATCGAGACGTGCGGCACCCGGATGGTCATGCGTGAGGTCCGCGATGCCATGGCGGAGATTCTCGAACGCACCACGCTGGCATCGGTGATCCGAAAGGTCGATATGGCGCATCAAAAGAAGCGTGGCGCTGAGGCGCAGCTGTACGAGATTTAGTGCGCGTCCGCCGGCGTTTCGCTGAGCTATCCTAGTCACAGGGCGGGCTTTTCATGCTGGATCGAAAGCGCATCTTTCAAATCTTTGCGATTGCCGGCATCGCCGCGTATCTCGCCTCCTGCTCCTTCTTCGAAGCCGATTGGCCCGCGCTGAAAGATGCCAAGGACCGCAAGAAAGCGCCCGATTTCGCGCTCAAAGACTCCACCGGACAGGTCGTCAAATTGTCGGACTTCAAAGGCAAAGTGGTACTGCTCAATTTCTGGGCTACTTGGTGCGGGCCTTGCGAAGTGGAGATCCCCTGGTTCATCGAGTTCGAGCGGCAATATAAAGATCGCGATTTCGCGGTGCTGGGCGTGTCGGCGGATGAAGATGGCTGGACCTCGGTCCGGCCGTTCGTGGAACAGAAGAAAATGAACTACCGCGTGGTGCTCGCCGATGAAAAAGTGAGCCAGCTCTACGGCGGCGTCGACGCCTTGCCGACAAGTTTTATCATCGATCGCGAAGGCCGCGTGGCCAGCTCGCACGTCGGGCTGATCAGCAAGAACACGTACCGGACGGAAATTTTGAAATTACTGGAGAGTCCAAAAGATGAGAAGAACGGGGTGGTTTCTGGCAACCGCCTGCCTGCTAGCCCTTGGGCTGATTTACTCCGGCCGCGAGGCGCTGGCGCAAGCAACTAACGTCCTGCATTACACTGCGGCCGCGCCGGTGCGCGCGAAGATCGGGTCGATCGTCGAAGTGCCGGTGCCGCTGTCGCTCGCGGAAGGTTATCACGTAAACAGCAACCATCCCTCCGACGAGTATTTGATCCCGTTGAGGCTCACGTGGTCGAAGGGCGTGCTGGAGCCCGCCGAAGTGGTTTATCCCAAGCCGACGATGCACAAGATTCAATCGGAGCCGAAGCCGCTATCGGTGTACTCCGGAACATTCGAGCTGATGGCGAAATTCAACGTGCCTGCGACGGCGGTCGCCGGACCCGCGGCCATGAGCGGCAAGCTGCGCTATCAGGCTTGCAACGATAAGATGTGCCTTGCGCCGAAAGATCTCGACGTTAGTGTGCAGCTCGATATCGTTAAGTAGATTTACCCTCGCCGCAACGTTGATCCTGTCGGCGTGCAATCGCACTCCTCCCGCGGCCGATCCTCAGTTACTTAAAGAAATCCAGAGCATTCAGGCGATCGACAACCACGCGCACCCGGTTCGCCCAACCACGCCCGGCGAGCCGCCAGATCGCGATTACGACGCGCTGCCGGTCGACAATCTGGAAGCGCAATCCGATCCTGTTCGATTGCGCCCCAATGCGCCCGAGTTAGCCGAAGCTCGCCGCGTTATGAAACACGGCAGTCCGGCGAGCGTTCTCGATCAACTCGGCATTGGAGTAATGCTGGCGAATCGCGTCAGCATGGGTCCCGGTCTTCCTTCGGACCGCTTTCTGTGGGTCGCTTACGCCGATGCGTTCATGTACCCGCTCGCGAACGATTCGATGATCCATAACTCGGATCAGAAAGCGTTCTTCGCACTCGAAGAAAAATTGCTGAAGCGTTATTATGCCGAAGCTGGAGCCGTGTCGCGCCCAGCAACGCTGGACGATTACCTCGATAAGATCGTCCGTTCGACGATCGAGCGCCAAAGGCAAGGAGGCGCGGTGGCGGAGAAATTCGAGATGGCTTATCTCCGGCCGTTCGATATCGCGAATCCGGCCAAGGCGGAGGCGGAAGCTGCGTGGGTCGGGCGCGGTGCGTACAAATCGCTTCAGGATTACATTTTTCGTTTCATCGCGGCGGAGTGCGGCCGGCTCGGCATGGCCGTGCACATTCACTCGGACGCCGGCGCAGGCAGCTATTTTAATGTCGCGGGCGGCAATCCGATGCTGCTCGACCCGTTGCTCGACGATCCCGACCTGCGTCACACCAACTTCGTTTTTCTACACGGCGGCTGGCCGTTCGAGCATCAACTGACGGCGCTGCTGACCAAACCGAACGCGTATCTCGATTTCTCCTCGCAAAATATTCTGCTGTATCCGTCCGAGCTATCCAAAAACATCCGCGCCTGGCTCGAATATGTCCCCGAGAAAGTCCTCTTCGCCACTGACGCGTATCCATATTCGGCGGATGCGGGCTGGGAGGAGACCGGCTACGTCGCGGCGACCACCAGCCGGCAGGCGCTCGCTATCGCGCTTACGGGTATGCTTCGCGACGGCGAGATCACGCGCGAACGCGCATCGGAGTTGGCTCGGATGGTCATGCGCGATAACGCCCGGGCGCTGTACAAGCTGAAATGAGGGGAGAAGATCGGTCCTCCGGCGTGATTCTTACACCGAGACAGGAGGGCCGTGGAAACGGTAGCCGATCCCAGGCTCCGTGATAATGTACCGTGGATTCGCCGGATCGTCCTCAATCTTCTTGCGCAACGTTCGGACGTAGAAGCGCAGATACTCCAGTTGGTTGCCGTACTCGAGGCCCCACACGGCGCGCAGCAACGCCACGTGGGCGAGAGGAGCGTCCCGTTTCCGCATCATGTATGCCAAGAGTTCGAACTCCTTGGGAGAAAGATGAACGCGAATTCCGGACCGCCACAGGATGCGCCGGCGCAAGTCCAAGGCGAGCCGGCCTGCTTCCAGCACCGCGGGTTCCTGCATATTCCGCTCGCGGGTACGGCGTAAAACGGCTTGAAGGCGCGCAAGCAACTCGCGCAGGCGGACGGGCTTTGTGACGTAGTCGTCGGCTCCAGCTTCGAGCGCACGGATCTTGTCGTCTTCCTGGTCGCGCACCGATATCATGACGATGCCGGCGCGCGGGATCAGATTTCGAATCGAGCAGCAGGCTTCAACGCCGCCCATACCGGGCATGTTCACGTCCAGCAGAACCAAGTCAAACGCATTGCTGTGAGCGGCTTCCACCGCTTCCTCGCCACTGCGAGCTTCATCCACGGTGAAGCCGGAGGCAGCGAGCGACTTTCGCAGGGTGCTCCGGAAAGCCGGATGGTCGTCAACGAGCAGAACGCTTTCTGATTGCGTACCTTTCACCTTGGAATTGCCAAATAAAATGTCATGCCTTCGTTCGCAACGAGGGAATGACCCGAGTTCGAGGCGTCGTTAAACTTGAAAGCCACGCCCGCCGCGCGCGCCAAGGCTTCTATGACAGTAGCCGAAGAAGTATAAAGAAGGCATAAAGATCACAACTTGGGTACACGGTTTTCATGGAAGCTTTATTGCGCTTAGATCGAAGAGCGCGGCCGTGGTTGAGGACTGTATTTAGTCGGCGGATTATCTAAGGAAACAATAAGGGTCATAGAAAAAATGTTTCATGCCGTGCTTGGACTTTTTATGACTTTTTTGTTCAAGCGCCCGCATACTGAGTCATCAAGCTCCTGAGTAACTGCCCGCAATACGGAGCTCGCGGGCGGGTTACTTTTATGCATCGAGAGCGCCCGCGCGCCCTTTGCGGGCTATCAAGTTGGTGAGGTGGGCTTGTTCCACGCCTCTCCGACCCTTGTTCCTGCAAGTCCCGACCCAAGTCCGGTCAGGCTCCTGAGCATAGTTTTCATAACCGAAACCAGAGGACGCCGCAGGCTGGTTTGATCGTCTGCTGCAAACCCGAACAGGAAGGAAACATCTATGCATTACACGAGCGGTACGCATGGGCGAAGCGCCCTCATTGCCAGGTTGTTAGCGGCGGGGCTTGCGGGTGCGATTAGCGTTCAGATCGCGTTGGCGCAGCAGGTTGCAAGCCCGCCGCCTGCATCCGGAGTGCAGGCCCCGGATCCACAGAAAGAGCTCGACGCGATGAAGAAGCGCATTGATGAGCTCGAGCAGCAGCTCAAGGCCAAGCCCGCGGATGAGGCGAAACCCACCGGGGACACCACGTCGCCGGATGCCGCGCCGGTCAAAGTTCCGGTGACTGATAGCGCCGCGGACGATGCCGGCTCTCAGGCCGCGGCAGCCCCGAGCCCGGATCCACAGGATGCCCAAGCGCCCGCGGCTCAAGCTGCTGCGCCCGCCGCGCCTCCGCCGGTCGACCTGGATACTCCTTTCGCCTACGCCGACTTCACCTGGATGCTGTCCAATCCGCGCAATCACGACGAAGTGCTGGACGGCAAGTACTTTTCCGGCGAGTTCCGCGTCGACACCAACTACATGTATGACTACAACCATCCCATCGATCACACCCTCGATGAAACTACCGAGGGCGAGCGCACGGGTGAGTTTGTAATTCAGGCCCTGGGCGTCGGCGGCGACTTCCATGCCGGCAACATGCAGGGCCGCATCTTGACCCAGTTCGGCGCAGTCTCGACGGCGGTGCCCCGAAACGATGCCAGCTATAGCGTGGGTCAATGGGATCTTGCCGACGCTTACCGGTACCTGACGGAGATGTGGGCTGGCTACCACATTAACGTGCAGCACGGCTTGAATATCCAGGTGGGGGATTTTCTCTCCTACATCGGCCTGTTCAGTTACTACAGCTTTGACAACTGGATCTACCAGCCGTCGTACGTGTCATCGAACACGCCCTGGTTCTTTACCGGCATGCGCGTGCAGTGGTTTCCCACCAACAAGCTGAAGATCGAACCTTGGTACATCAACGGCTGGCAAACCTACGCCAAGTACAACGGCAGGGCGGGACTCGGCGGCCAGATCCTATGGCGCCCCACGGGAAATCTCGACTTTGTGTGGAACACGTATACCCTTGGTCGTGACACGCTGGGCGTTGTAAATCGCTCCCGCTACCACGCGGACTGGAGCCAGGAGTGGAAGTTCTACGACAACCCCAAGAAGACCTTCAACAAGATGGCCATGACCGTCACCGAGGACTTCGGTTGTGAAACCGGCGGCGGCGTGGTGTGCACGCACGGCAACGTGAACGGCCGTCCGCCGGCGCAGAACTTCGCCGGCATCATGGCGTACCAGCGCATGTGGTTCGGCGACAGGTTCGCCTTCAGCTACGGCGGGGGTGTTGTGAGCAATCCGGGCCGCTATCTAGCTCTTCTGCCGCCGATCGACGGAGCAAATGCAACCAGCGGCACACCTTACTTCCCCGAAGCTCCCGGACTGCCGTTTAAGGGCTATGATTTCCAGTTTGGCTTCGACTACATGCCCAGCCAGTGGGTTACCTGGCATGTGGAGTGGACCCAGCGCGGATCGGACGTCCCGCTCTTTGCCGGCCGCGGCGGCATGACGCCTCCCGGCGGCAACAACGGCCTTCCGCAATACTACACCTGCAACGACGGAACGTCGTCGATGTCGGCGGTGCTGTCGCAGGGGTTATGCGCGAACGATGGCGGCGTCTGGCAGCCGGACTTGGTCAAACAGGAACGCCGCTGGATCTTCGCGCTCATGGTTAAGCTTTGAGCGCCAAGCTTAAGGACGATATTATGCGCCGCATATCCATACCGACGGTCCTGATTTCCTCTGTAGCTCTGCTCTTCTCCGCGGAACCCGGATGGAAAGCCAAGCCGGCCGCGCAGTGGACTCCGGCCGATGCCAAACAGCTCTTGTCAGCCTCGCCTTGGGTGGGCAAAGCCACTCCGGCCTTGCTTCCGGCACGCAGCGAGTTTTCGCGCCGGGACGGTGGAGAAATGGGAGCCGGTCAAGGCGTAGGACTGGATGGACTGGGCGCTGGTTCCCTGCTGGGCATTGGCGGGTCGCAGCCCACCAAGCACGGCCGCAGACCGAGCATGACCGAACCACTCGAAATCCGCTGGGAGAGCGCCAAGCCAGTCCGCGAAGCAGAGACAAGAGCGAATGAGGAGGACGCGCCCGAGATCGAAAGCGGCGTCTACGCCATCGCCATCTACGATGTGCCCGGCCTCGATGCAACTCAGAAGACTTTACCTGCCCACTTGAAGAACGACGCATTTCTAAAATCCGATGGGAGAAAGGACCGCAGGCCCGCGCGCGTCGACGTCCTGCCC
>JASHRP010000558.1 GCA_030037375.1 Bryobacteraceae bacterium
ATCAATAGCGTGATGGGCCACCAATCGGGCACGATCGCTTGCGTCAGCACGGAAGGTCCGAAGCGCTGCATGAGACCATAACTCCCGTAGCTCATGACGATGCCGGCGACAGTTCCGATAATCGCGAGCAGGATCGCTTCCCGAACCAGAATTCCCAGGACATAGGCCGGTGACGCGCCAAGAGCCTTCAGAATCCCAATTTCACGCGTGCGCTCCAGGACTGCGGTGTACATGGTCAGCAGCACCACCAAAAATCCGACCACCACGGCAATTCCCACCACAACTCGCGTGAAGTCTCGCAGGAGAGGAACATTGTTGACGCTCATCTGATCGAGCAAATCCTGCAAGGGATAAACCTTGTAGTCCTCGAGCAGGTTCTGAAGGTTGGAGAGAACCGAAGAGATATTCGCCGGATCGTCCACCTGAACGCCGATCCACGACACCTGGTTCGTGGCCGAGTAGTCCTCCTGAAGCGGGTTGAGCTGCGCGAAGAGCTGCGAGAGCTTCCCGGGTTCCACCACCGCGCAAACGTGCCAAGGCCTGCCGAGGTCGATGGTGCTGCCCACGCTGACGTCGTGTGCGCGCGCATAGGTTTGGTCCACCATCAGGTCGTCCGGGTGCTGGAAGGGTCCGCCCTCGTAGTAGTGAAAGCCGCCGCTCATGGCAGTGAACTGATCCATGTCTATACCGGAGATCGATTGAAAGTTCCCGATGGATTGCACCAGGGTGCCGCTGACCAGCTTTACGTGCGGTTGCGCCCGCACCAGAGCCTCAAGCTTGTCGGCATTCGGCATGTTACCGGTGAATCCGAGCACCGTGCTGCTGGGAGGGCGAATGATGATATCTGCGCCGGTTCCGCGGGTGCGCCTCTGCATCTCGCCAAGAGTGCCGACGCTGAGCCCCACTAGCGTCAGAATGAGCGTGACCTGAATCCCAATGAAGATTGCGCTGAGGAGCGTTCGAACCGGGCGGTGCTTGAGATTCTCCCAGACCAGGCGATAGATCAATCAGCTAGTTTACCAGCGCTTCCGAAGAGCGAGGTCACCAATCGATCAGGAGATGAGCGAAGGCCTTTGGCAACGGGCGTGCCCACAGGCCATTAATCATTCGTTGACTACAACGTTACAGCCTCCCACAGGCCTAGGTTTTTGAACGATTTGGCCTCGCAGGAACTCGGGGCGCAGACCTCGATTTGTTAATCGGTTGCGGGGCGCAGGCGCTCCCCGGGAGAGCCAATAATCCCAGAATCTTCCGACTAACTGTAAGAAAATAAGGCACAACTTTGTTTCTTGAGTTTCAAACAACCGGTCGCTATACTAGCTTGCTACAGGGTTCCAGAGCGTAGCAATTCGAGCGGAGGCGAGTATTTGTGACGCTTCGCCTCCCCCTCGTCTGGAGGAGAGCTTAATGACCAAAACGTTCACCAAGATAGCTGTGTACACGGCATTAATGATCGGGTTCGGCCTGACTTCCCATGCGCAGGTCGTGCTTGGGAGCATTTCGGGAACCGTAAAAGACCCGAGCGGCGCTACCGTTGCCGGAGCTGAAGTAAAAGTACACAATATCGGCACCAATTTGGAGGTCACTGCACAAACGACCTCCAATGGGTCTTTTGTGATGAATAACCTTCCGGTCGGCGACTACGAGGTCACGTTTAGCAAGACCGGGTTTGAAACGGAAAAGAATACGCAGGTCGTCGTGGAGGGCAACCGAACGACTACAGTTGACGCATCTTTGAAAACCGGCACCGTCAGCACGGTGGTAGAGGTGACCGCCGAATCGATGATGAATCAGACCGATACGACCAACGGCTATGTCGTGAACCAATTGACGATTGAGAACACGCCGCTGGGGACCGGAAGCTTCACCCAACTCGCGATTATGGCGCCGGGTGTGCACGCCGATTTTTTGGGCGGCTCGGGAGCGAACACGGGTCTGGGAAACACCAACATCTATTCCAACGGCCAGCGCAGCACCAGCAACAGCTTCACCATGAACGGCATCAACACGAATAATTTGTTCAACGGGAATTCGTCCAGCCAAGTCGGTGAGAACCGGTTCGTGGAGAACGAGGGCGAAAACTTTGGGGCCGGCGGCGCGATTCAGACCAGTAGTTCAGTCGCGGCCGCGATCGGCCAAGCCCTGCCCACGCCGGCGCCCGAAACGATTCAGGAGATTTCCGTAAACGCCGCGATGTTCGACGCGAGCCAGGGAGCCAATAGCGGCGCGCACATCAGCGTTATCACCAAATCCGGCACCAATCAGTTGCACGGCGAAGTCTATGAGCATTTCCAGAACAGCGCCATGAACGCCGCGCCTTTCTTCTATAATGCCGACCCGGCTATCACGGCTAAGGTTCCCTTCCTGGCCCGGAATGCGTTCGGCGCCACGCTCGGCGGGCCGGTCAAAAAGGACAAGCTGTTCTACTTTATCTCCTATCAGGGCGTGAGGATCGCGGATGCGTCAACCTCAACGGAGACTTTCAACCTGCCCATCACGTTAACGAATGACCGCAGCACCGCAGGCATCATTGCGATGGAGAAAGCCGACTTTGGAACCACCCTGACGGCCAGCCAGCTCAGTCCGGTTTCGGTGGCGCTATTGCAGGCTACCTTGCCGAACGGCAGCTACCTGATTCCGACCCCCAACATTACCAACCTCGCGCAAGCCAAGCAAATTGGAGGGGATGTGTTTCTGCAGGGTCCCAATGTGCAAGCGCAAGTGAACCAAGGCAGCGGAAACATCGATTACCTGATTAGCGCGAAGGACCGGCTGGCGTTCAAGTATTATTACCAAAACGATCCCACCACAAGCCCGTTCGGTTATGAGAACGACGCGTTGGGGTTTCCGCAGCAACTCCAGGCCGGCAGTCAAGTGGTCTCCTTCGACAATACGGTCGTTCTCGCGCCCAACCTCACCTGGCAGCAGCGGGCCGGGTTTACCCGAATGATTGCGTACGGGTCCACTGGCCAGCCCTTCACGGCGAGCTCCGTCGGGATCAACCTCCCGGGAGGTGACAACGTCCTGCCTTATCTCGTGATCTCGAAGCCGGACAATACGCTCGGCGGCACTCTGCGTCTCGGCGCGAGCCCCAGCTTCGCGAACGTCGGGATGTATCAGAATCAGTGGGAGTATGGAACTTCATTCGGATGGGTGAAGGGCCGGCACAATGTCACCTTTGGCTTCAACTGGGCGCATACGCAGTTGAATATCGTCAACAACAATACCAACAGCAGCGAACTGTCATTCTCCAGCTTCGCCAATTTTCTGGAAGGCGTCATCAAGACCAGCGCGAATGCCTCAACCTTGCTTCTCGGCACGGCCGACCGCGGTTACCGCTCGGACACCGGCGCTGCGTTCATCAATGACAACTTCAGGCTCCGGAGCAACTTGACGCTGACCTACGGACTGCGCTGGGACAACGATGGCGGATTGAGCGAAAAGCACGGCCTGCTGACGGCGTTTAACGCCGCGGATTACGCTTACAACGCTTCCACGGACACAATCACCGGTTCCGGGTTAGAGGTTGCCTCGAACAACCCGACCTTCGGGACCCCCGGGGCCGGCAATACATTATTGAAAAACCCGCAGTGGGGTTTCGCGCCACGCATCGGAATCGCGTGGAACCCGACGTCAAAACTGACGGTGCGGTCCGGCTTCGGCATCTACTACGATCGCGGGGAATTCTTCAGCGAGCTCTCCCCCAGCGCCGGCAGCGGATTCAACGGGCCGTTCGGAGTGACCCTGGCTCCGCCGTTTGTAAACCCGATCTCGGCCACCTCGGCTTCAACTTTCACGAACCCGTTCCCAAACGTCTCGTCAGCTCCGCCGAATACGCCGGCTCAGTTTCTGGCCGAGCTTCCCAATCTTACGCTGACCAACGAGGATAAGACTCCGGCTGGAAACGCGTTCGGTCCATTTCTGTTCGGCGGCTACGACATTAACAATAAACTGCCATACACCGAGAACTGGACGTTCGATCTGCAGTATCAGTTCGCCAATAGCTGGGTCGTGAGTGCGGGCTACGTGGGCAATCACGGATTGCACGGAGTCCTCCCGATTCCTTTCAATCAACCTTTGATCGCGACTCCGCAGAATCCGGTCAATGGGCAAATCTATTCTTACGGATACACCTATCCCTCTGGGAACTCCTTGGAGCCGCTCGACACCCAACTTGGCGGCAACACCAACTCGCGGGTGCCCTATATCGGCTACAGCCCGAACTCTGTGCTTTATGAGGCGGAAGGCGTCTCCAACTATAACGCGCTGCAAGTCCAGCTTCGCAAGCGGTTGTCATTTGGGTTGCAGCTCACGGCGAGCTATACCTGGTCACACTCGCTTGACGATCAGAGCGCCGAAGGGCTGTTCTACACCGGTAACAATCCTCTGGATCCGAAGTCGGGCTACGCCTCATCGGACTTCGATCAGACGCATGTATTCCTAATCAACTACTCGTATCTGATCCCGAAAGCCACCTCGAACAAAGCATTGGGGTACGCGATCAATGGGTGGACCATCGGCGGCCAGACCATCGCGCAAAGCGGCGAGCCATACAGCGTTTACGACTACTCGGGTTCGGTCGGCAGTATCTTTTACTCCTCGACCGACGACATCACCAACCCGATTGTGAGCTTAGCTCCCGGTACGACGGTGAAGCAGGCGGAGTTGCAGGGAACCACCGGCGTCAACGCGGGCAAGCCGGTCCTGAACGCCAGTGCCTTCGAGCCCCAATTTCTCGCTCCTGGTCAGGATGGCGTGCCTCCCTGTGATCCGACCGGCAAGTGCGACAACTACGAATCGGCGTTCTCCAACCTGGGGCGCAACACGTTCCGGGGTCCGTTCGGCGTTCGATTCGACGCGACCCTCGGCAAGAACTTCCAGCTCACCGAGCGTTTCCGGTTACGCTTCAGCTTCGATGCGTTTAACGTGTTTAATCACCCGAATTTCGATGCTCCGAACAATGACGTGGAGTTCTTCAGCGGCTTTGCGCCGCCGGTCCTCAGCACTCCGACGGGCAGCCTCGGATACATACAACACACGGTCGGGAGCCCGCGCTTCCTCCAGCTGAACTTGCATTTGAGCTTCTAACCGTTCAGCCCGTGCAACCGAAGCCTGGCTCGGCGTAGAGCTTGGGATCCCAAAGCTAAGCTGGTTGGACAGAGCGCGGCCTGCGCCGCGCTTTGCCATTTAGCGCCGTTTTTCCCCGATCGTAACAGTTCTTACTTTCAGCTTTAACCCGATTTAGACCTTGTGTTAACGCTTTAGTGCTGAAGTTGTAACGCCCCGTCCTTATACTGAAACCCTGTTCTAAAGAACACGCGTGCATGGTCTCACGCGATGTTCCACTCACCGGTGCGGCAACTGAAGCGGGTGAAGCTCTGAGGTAAGGGGACCTAAGCGAATTATGAATCGGAATCTGCTCATTGGAAGTCTAGTGTTCGCGCTTGCCGCAACAACAGCATGGGCGCAAGCGGCCGGCGGACAGGCGGGAATCTCGGGCATCGTCAAGGATCCTACCGGTTCAGCCGTAGCCAACGCCAAGGTAGTGATCTCAAGCGAGTTACGCGGAACAATCCGCACCATCGAGACCAACGAGGCGGGCGCGTTTGCTGCGCCCGGTTTGCTTCCGGACGCCAGCTACCAGGTTAGCGTTACCGCGCCCGGGTTTTCTCCCTATGAAGCCAAGGATATCGACCTCGAGGTCGGCCAGAATCTGAATCTCTCGATCTCGTTAGCGGTCGGCCAGACCTCAACCACCGTCGAGGTGACGGCAGCCGCGCAACTTCTAGAAGATACGAAAACCGACGTTTCCCAGGTGATCGGCACCCGGGAAATCATGGACCTGCCGATTAACGGGCGCCGCGTCGACTCTTTCGTGCTGAATACCGCCGGGGTGACCAACGACGCCACTTTCGGTTTGCTTACCTTCCGCGGCGTGGCGGGCAATAACTCCTTCCTGCTGGACGGCAACGATAACACCGAGCAGTTCTATGACGAGAACGCGGGCAGGACGCGCATCCAGTCGCAGATCTCGGCGGACGCGGTCGAGGAGTTCGAGGTTGTATCGACCGATTACTCGTCCGAGTACGGCCGGGCCATGGGCGGCGTAGTAAATACGGTAACCAAGAGCGGCACAAACGACTTTCACGGGAGCGCGTTTTACTTCCTGCGCAGCACCGGCTTTGACGCTCACGATCCTTACTCCGCTTTTAACCCGACCGAGCACCGTATCCAGACCGGCGGAACTGTGGGTGGACCGATCATCAAGAACAAGCTGTTCTTTTTCCTCAGTGACGACAACACGCGCCGGAACTTCCCCTTTGTGGACAGCCAGGTGAAGGTCGGCTTCCTCAACCCCACCACCGAGACTTGGGTGGGCTGCACCGTGTCGGCCGCCCAGTGCAATGCGATCAATGCACTGTTACCGCGCTTCTATGGCCAGATTCCACGAACGGCGCTGAACGATCTGTACTTCGGTAGGATGGACTACCACGTCAACGACCGCAACACCTTTAGCGCGAGTTTCAATTTCCTGCACTGGAAATCTCCGAACGGGATTCAAACCGGTCTTTCTTCCACCACCGGCGCTGGAATCACCGGCAACGGCGACGACAGCGTGGCCGTGCGCAACGGCAAGGCTACCTGGACCTCGGTGCTCACGAACTCCCTGGTCAACTCCTTCCGCTACGGTCTGGATACGGATCGGCAGGCGGACGGCTTCGATCAGGCGGAGTTGGGCGGCGGGCTCGGCTACCTGGACGTGGCCGTGGCCGGTGTGCAGCTCGGACCTGCGACTTACCTTCCGCGCGTTGAGCCGCTTGAAACCCGCAACGAATTCGCCGACGACTTGAGCTGGGCCAAGGGCAAGCACATGATCAAGTTCGGGTTTACCTTCGAGCATGTCCAGGACAATATCAATTATCTGAGCAACCGGTATGGGTCTTACACCTACCCGACCGTTAACTCTTTCGCGGAAGACTATTCCGGAAACACGGCCGGGGCCCACGACTACTCGGCGTTCACCCAGACATTCGGTAATCCAGCGGTAAATTACGCTGTTAACGACATTGGTATTTACCTCCAAGATCAGTGGAAGGCCACGGATCGCCTCACAGTGACGCTCGGCGCTCGGTATGAGTACACCTTCATGCCGCCGCCGGCCCAGGAGAATCCGCTGTTTCCAATGACTGGAGAGTCGCTGCCCAGCGGTACTCTGGACTTGTCGCCCCGCATCGGCTTGGCCTACCGTCTCAACGACAAGACGGTGATCCGCGCGGGCGCCGGTACGTTTTTTGCCCGCCAGGTCACCGGCATTCTGGACGACGTTTATACCGGCAACGGAATCTATCAGATTTCCGACAGTTTGAGCAATGCCACGCTGATTGCGCAGGGGCCCACATTCCCCAACGCCCTCGCGGGGCCTCTCACCACGATTACGCAAGGCGCCTCCACGCTGGACGTCCTGGCGCCCAACCTGAAAACGCCGTATTCCGAACAGGGCTCGATCGCGGTGGAGCGGCAGCTCAGCAAGGACATGGTGCTGACGGTCTCCGGAGTCTTCAGCAGGGGTGTCAACCTGTGGGGCACCCAGGACATCAACGCTCCGCCGCTCGGCGCGCCGTTCACTTACACGATCGACAATCTCGCCGGACAGGCGGTGGGTTCTTACACGACCGGCGTCTATGTAGGAGCGCGGCCCAACTCCAATTTCGGCGCCATCTACGAACAGACCAACGGAGTCAGCAGTTGGTATGACGCAGGGGTGGTCACGCTCAACAAGAGGTTTTCGCATGGACTGTCGGCGCAGGCTTCCTACACCTGGTCCCACGAAATCGACGACGGGCAAGGAGCAGCTACCAACGCGATCTTCGGATTCAGCGATGCCCTTTGGACCTACAACGGAAACTACGGCTTCGACAAGGGCAGCGGCTTGCTCGATCAGAGGCAGAGATTCGTCTACGAGTTTGTCTATGCTCCGGTTTTCTCGCATGCCGACAACGTCTTCGCCAAGTACTTGATCAACAACTGGCAGCTTTCCAGCATCACCACGATCATGAGCGGGCGTCCGACCGGAAGCGAAACCATCCACTTGAATGACACGCCGGTCACTGGAATGTTGTACAGCGCCGACGCGCTCGACGGGTTCAACGGGAATTTTCGCGTGCCCTTTGTCCCCGTCGACAGCCTCTACACCCCGTGGGTGCAACAGGAGAACTTCCGCCTCACCAAGAACATCCCGATCAAAGAGCGAGTCAAGCTCGCCCTGAACTTCGAGGCATTCAACGTCGCCAATAACTGGTCGCCTACCGCGCTGACTACGCAAGCCTATACTGAAGCAAAGGGAATCCTTACTCCGACTCCCACCGCAATGGGTGTTGGAACCGGTGACGGCGGTTTCCCGGATGGGACACAAGCGCGGCGCTTGCAGGTGAGCGCCCGACTAACGTTCTAAAGGCGGTCGGCACTGGAGCTAGGTTTAACGAACAAAGTCGCCATGGTCGCCGGTGCGAGCCGCGGCCTAGGTTACGCGGTCGCGCGGGCGCTGGCTAAGGAAGGCGTACGCGTTTCGATCTCTTCCCGCAACGCGGACGCCATCGTGGGCGCGAAGGCGAGGATCGAGCAGGAAACCGGCGCTTCCGTACTGGCGATGCCCGTGGATGTGCGATCGGCCGACGGGATCGCAAGATGGTTCGAGAGCACAGCGGAGAATTTCGGCGGCGTCGACCTGCTGTATCCGAATGCAGGCGGCCCTCCGCCCGGCCCGACACTCAAATTCGATGACGCCGCTTGGCAGAACGCGTTTGAGCTGCTGCTGTTGAGCGCCATTCGCATGATCCGGCTCGCTGTTCCGTCCATGGCCGCGCGCGGCGGGGGATCGATCGTGCTGCCTACTTCTTCCTCAGTGAAAGAGCCGATCGCAAACCTTTCGCTTTCGACTGTGATCCGTACCTCGGTATCGGCGTTATCGAAGACTCTGGCTCTGGAGCTGGCCTCGCAGAACATTCGAGTCAATCAGCTTATTCCTGGCCGCATTCACACTGACCGTGTGGAAGAGATCGATCTCGAAAACAGCAAGCGGGCAGGCATATCGCAAGAGGATCAACGCAAGCGAATCTGGGCGACAATTCCGATGGGACGCTACGGCGATCCGGACGGCTTCGCCGCCGCCGCGGTCTTCTTGTTCTCAAACGCGGGGTCTTATATCACGGGCGCAACCTTGCAAGTAGATGGCGGCTTGATACGCGGCATTTAAGCTCGGTGCGCCAAGGGTCTAAACCCGGCGGCCTTAAAAAGTTATAAAGATCCTGCGATGTTTCTTCGTCCCCCATTCATAGGATTGGAACTACTAAGGAGCAGTGCGAGAATAACTCTGTTCCAAGATGTTTAGCGCGTTCAAAGCCCGTCCTGGAAACTTACTCATGCGGTACGAGAAAGCTGTACGCGCGTACATGGCCGCCGTACATACATTGACCGTAAGCCGCGGAGCGGAATTCAAGAAGGCTACCCTCGAAGCTGAGCGATTGCATGAGGAATGTGAGGTTGCACGCGACGCACTTTGCGGAACGCGGCGGCGCTAGAGCTAGAGCTTGCGGGCGATCGATTTCGCCTGAGTAAACAGGTATAGGTAATCCGCGCCGCCGGCCTTGGAATCCGTCCCGGACATGTTGAACCCGCCGAAGGGATGCGCACCGACGATCGCGCCCGTGCATTTCCGGTTGATGTAAAGGTTGCCAGTGTGAAAGTCGCGCTCCGCCCGCTCGATCTTTTCCGGTGAGGTTGTATAAACGGCTCCGGTGAGACCGTATTCGGTGTTATTGGCGATCGCCAGCGCATGCTCGAAATCACGGGACTCGATCACGGCGAGGACCGGTCCGAACACTTCTTCCTGCGCGAGCCGCGCCTTGGGATCGACATCCACGATCACGGTGGGCTCGATGAAGTACCCGTTTCGCAGGGCCGGCGAAACCAGGCGGTTTCCGCCGGCCAGTAAACGTCCATCCTGCCTGCCAATTTCGATGTAGTTCAGAATGGACTTCATGGCGCCCTCATTGATCACGGGCCCCATGTAGACGTTATCCGCCGGGTCGCCGATCTCGATGCGCCCAGCTCGTTCACGCAGCTTTTCGCAGAATGCATGGTAGATCTTCGCGTCGACAATTGCCCGCGAACAAGCCGAGCATTTCTGCCCCTGAAATCCGAATGCGGATACCGCAACGCCTTCGACCGCCGCATCGAGATCGGCGTCGGCGTCGACAATGATGGAGTCCTTGCCGCCCATTTCGAGAATCGTGCGCTTGATCCAGATTTGTCCCGGCTGCGTTTTGGCCGCGCGCAAATGAATATCCAGTCCGACGTCGCGCGAGCCCGTGAACGCGATGAATCGCGTCTTTGGATGCTCGACGATTCCGTGGCCGAAGGTCGCGCCGGAGCCGGGACAGAAATTGACCACGCCGGGCGGGAGGCCAGCCTCCTCAAGTGCCTCGAAGAATTTTGCAGCGATGGTCGGAGAATCGCTCGAAGGCTTGAGGATGACGGTGTTGCCGCAGACGATCGAGGCTACGGTCATGCCGCACAAAATCGCCAAAGGAAAATTCCAAGGCGCGATCACGGCTCCAACGCCGAGAGCGATGTAGCGCAGGGCATCGCGCTCTCCGGGAATCTGAACCACCGGCTTCGCCTCGGCCAAGTGCAATGCCGCGCGGGCGTAGAGCTCGCAGAAGTCGATCGCCTCGCAGGTATCGGCCTCGGCTTCGTCCCAGTTTTTCCCGGCTTCGAGAATCAGCCAAGCGTTGAACTCGAACTTCCGTTTGCGCAGGATCTCCGCTACGCGAAAGATCAACTCAGCGCGCTCCTTTGCAGGCACGTTCTTCCAGGATTCGAACGCCGACAGCGCGGCTTCCATTGCAGGCTCAACATGCTCCCGTCCGGCCTTCTGATGAACTCCGACGATTTCTGAGGGACGCGCGGGATTGAGCGAGCGGATCTTCTCCGGGGTGCGATGGCGCTTGCCGCCGATTACCAAATCGTATTCGCGCCCCAGCTCGCCGCGAATTTTGGCGATAGCGTCGCGCATTGCATGGGCGTTCCCCGCGTTCTGGGGGCCTTGAAAGCGGACGACCGGCTCATTCGCAAAATCGTGAATGGAACGCATTTTATTGATCGGGGTGAGCGGCGTCGACCACCACCGCTCCGGGCGGCGCGGTGAACTTGAACAGGCCATCGGCAAGCGGAGGATTTTTCACTTCGCCGTCGAAAGTGTAGTCGATCACAGTGCCATCCTGCTGGGTTACGGATAGCATCTTGATGCTGTAGTCCGGAGCGACCACAAAGGTAACGAGGCGGTAAGGCATATCGGCCGTCTTAGGGATAGCCGTAATCGCTCCGTCTTTCGTTTCAAACTGCTTAAAATCGCGCTCGAAGTCCACCTTTCCCAGCAGAAACGCGAGCGGTCCACGAGGATCGTCAGCTTGCTTGAGCTTCTCTTTTTCGACGCGATTAGATTTGGGCTCGTAGTCGTAGGTGAACTCCTTATCTGAAAGGAAGAACTTGCCAGGCGGCGTCGTGTACTGCCAGAGCATCTTTCCAGGCTTGCGCAGATACAGCGTCCCGGACTGCGGCGGGCGGCGCCCGCCGGGCGAGGTCGCGGTCTCCGTGAAGGTGACCTTCAAAGTTTTGATGTTGTTGTAGCGTTCCTCGATGCCGTGCAGGGTCTTCGGGACGTCCACTTGACCAAAAGCGAATCCGCACCAGGCGGCCAGCAAAACTGCATGTCTCATCCACTTCCAGTGTAAGCTCAGAGGTGTATGGAGAAGGTAACTAAAACCGATCAGGAGTGGCGGGATCAGCTAACGGAAGAGCAGTATTACGTCACGCGCAAGAAGGGCACCGAGCCTGCTTTCACCGGCGCCTATTGGGACGAGCACACCCCCGGCATATATCGCTGCGTATGTTGCGACGCAGAGCTATTCCGTTCGGATACCAAGTTCGATTCCGGCACCGGATGGCCGAGCTTCTTTGAGGCGATGAACAAGGAAAACGTCCGTACTGAAGTCGATACCAGCCACGGGATGCGCCGCGTGGAGGTACTGTGCGCGCGCTGCGATGCGCATCTCGGCCATCTCTTCC
>JASHRP010000559.1 GCA_030037375.1 Bryobacteraceae bacterium
GCGGCCCCCAAACAGTCCAGAAACTCGCCGGATGCCTCCGCGCCAGGCTCCGTTGTGCGGGCGAGTTGCTCAAAAGCCCGCACAGGGCCGGCGCGGCCCCCAAACAGTCCAGAAACTCGCCGGATACCTCCGCGCCAGGCTCCGTTGTGCGGGCGAGTTGCTCAAAAGCCCGCACAGGGCCGGCGCGGCCCCCAAACAGTCCAGAAACTCGCCGGATACCTCCGCGCCAGGCTCCGTTGTGCGGGCGAGTTGCTCAAAAGCTAACGGCTATCTAACGCCGCGCTCACTTCCGCTCGCCGGCCTTCGCATTTCATGCTAAGGCTAGAGGACCTTGTCGTTGCATTCCATGAAGAACAAGCATCAACTCCGGCTTCCGCAGGATCACATCTCGCAGGAGGCGTCCATCGTTGCACCCCAGCGATGACGATCTTAAGCTTTTTTCTCTGTTCGGCCTCCCCGATGACGAAACCAGGACCATTCAATTTCATCTACTCGGTTGTGGCTCGTGCCAAGAAAGAATGCGGAAACTGACCCAGCGTTCCAGCAGCGCCGCCGGCCTCAAGCCGCGCCGCGAAGCGGCGATCCCGGCGATGTCTCCGGTGTCTGTCCGCGTCCTGGATCCCGCCACGCCTATGCTTCAAGGCTGGCTGCTGGAAATGTCCAAAGGCGCCATGAAGCTGCTTTTGCTTGAACTCCTCCACCCCAATACGCTCGTGCAGATGCGCTTGGGAAGGCAGATCATCATGGCGCAAGTCCGCTCTTGCCGTCCGCGCAACCGAGGCTACGATGTGGAGTTCGAAATTCAGGACGTCTTTCTGTTTCCCCGCCAAAGCGCGGACGAAGCGCTCTGAGCGTCGAAAATCTTAATGCCCACTGGCGCGATCAGCGCGCTTGCAACGCGAGGTCGTGTTCCTCCACCGGCGTCTCCCCGCCCAGTGATTCGACCTGCACCGGCATGCCTTGCCGCAGGTCTTGCAGCAGCACCCGAAGCCCGGTGCCAAACTGCACCGCGTCCCGGTAGCTGTTCACATTCGCGCTGGTCTGGACGAAGAACACGCTCTCCTGGGCGTTGACGTTCCACCGCTTCTGAAGATCCAACGGAATGCTCCGCAGCGCCAAATGCGCGCCTGGAGGTATGCAGATGGCCGTGATCTGCGGACCCGCCGTGTTATCGTCAAAAGCGCTCTTGATCCAGTCCCAGATGCTTCTTCGACGTTCTCGTGGACGAAGCGCCGCCGTCAACTCCGCCGGCGACGCTAATCCCAGCGAGCCGGTTCGAAACCGGTGAACCACCAACTGCTCGCCTTCCGCCGCCAGCCGGGTTGGCAGCCCGCACAAAGAGTAATCGCACATCGTTTTCTGCCTCCTTCCACGCCTTGGGGTCTACCTGGCGGACCGCAATTCGATTCTGCCGGAGGGTGCCCCGCCAATAGGATGATCCCGCTCACGGAAGCAAGTGTTACACAACCTGCGGAGGATTTTCTTGACCCGAAAGCGTCAACTCAAGCCGCCCTGCGCCTGAGTTTTGCCTGCGGCCCGGGCCATGTCGAGGATGTGATTCGCTACTTCCTGCGGCCCGTCGATCGACTCCATCACGATCCGGCTCGATCCACCCGCGGTTTCGAGCGATACCGACCCGACGTTGAAGATCCGCTGCCAGGGCGTTTGATTCACCCGGACATCCTGCACCTTCAACAGTTCGACGGTTCGCGTGGACTTCGAAACCAATCCGGTCTCGTAGTGCAGCCGGTCGGCGGAAATCGTGATCCGGGTGATCCGCCGCTGGATATGCCGAATTACCACGAACACCGCAAGCACGGCCGGCAGCGGTCCCACGGCCCAAAACGTCACGCCCGGCGGCTCCGCGTACCACAACGCCGCAAGCGCCAGCTCCAGCGCCAAACACGCCCAGTACGCCGCTTTCACGCCCTTAAGGGATTGACGAATTTCCATCGCTCGCTCGTCCGCCGAGAATAATAGCACGCCCGCCCGCATCCGGGGTTTCGCCTGGCGCGGCAGGCTGTCACAATAAAAGCAGAATGGAACAGGAACGCGCCCGAGTCTTGGTGGTGGACGATGAGGAGGCGCAACGTAGCGCCTTGGCCGGCATGATCGGATTGTGGGGCTATTCCGTCGAGACCGCCGGCGACGGAGTGGAAGCTCTGGAAAAGCTCGAAAACTTTCCCGCTCAGGTAGTTGTCACCGACGTAAAAATGCCGCGCATGGATGGCGAAGAACTTCTTCGCCGGCTCAAATCCGAAACCGGAGGTCCGCAAGCGATCGTCCTCACCGCGCACGGCGGTCTCGAGGTCGCGGTCAACATGGTGCACGATCTCGGCGCCTTCTGGTTCCTCGAAAAGGGCGGTCAATCCCAAGCCCCCGCTCTGCGCCTGCTGATCTCCCGCGCGGTCGAGCAGAACCGCTTGGCGGAACACGCTCACCGCCTCGCCAGGCAATTGAGCGGACGCGGCGTTCTGGGTGAAATGGTCGGGTCATCGCGCCGCATGCGCGAAGTTTTCTCCCTCATCGAGCAAGTCGCGCCCAGCCGCGCCGCTGTTCTGATCACCGGCGAAAGCGGCACCGGCAAGGAGCTCGCCGCGCGAGCCATCCATGCTCTGAGCCCCCGGCGCGGCGGACCTTTCGTCGCCATCAACTGCGCCGCAATGCCCGACACCCTCATGGAAAGCGAGCTGTTCGGCCACGAGAAGGGCGCATTCACCGGCGCGGTCGAACGCCGCGCCGGCTGCTTCGAGCTGGCCCAGAACGGAACGGTTCTGCTGGATGAAATCGGCGACATGCCGGTCACCACTCAGGCCAAGCTCCTGCGCGTGCTTGAGGACGGCCGCGTGCGGCGCCTGGGCGGAAAAAACGAAATTCAACTCGACGTGCGCGTCGTCGCCGCCACCAACGCTCCGCTCGATTCGGCCATCCGGGACGGTAAGTTCCGCGAGGATCTGTTTTACCGCCTTAACGTCTTTCCCATCCATCTCCCTCCTCTGCGCGAGCATCTGGAGGACCTGCCTGTTCTCGCCACCGCGCTGCTCGACGATCTGAACCGCAAGCACGCCACCAAGGTCACCGATATTTCTCCGGCGGTGATGGAGCTTCTTCAAGCCCATTCCTGGCTTGGTAACGTGCGCGAACTTCGCAATGTGATCGAGCGCGCGACAATTCTCGCCGGCGAAGGCACCATCGATATCGTGCATCTTCCTCCCGGTTTCGGAGGCGCGCCGGTCTCCCGCGCCACTTCCACCAGCGGCGAATTGCACGTTCCTGTCGGCTCAACCATCGAACAAGCTGAGCGTGCGCTGATCGAGCTCACCCTCGATCACACCAAGAACAACAAAACCCGCGCCGCGGAAATTCTAGGAATCAGTCAGAAGACCCTGTTCAACAAGCTGAAGGAGTATGGCGCGCAGGTGGCCAGCGCCGACTAAAGCGGATGTCCCTGCGGGCACGCCTGGTCCTGCTGATCGTTGCGCTGGTGGCGTTAGTGGCCGTCGCTCTCTCCGCTCTGCACCTGGTCTCTCTCGTTAACACCCTTTCAGACGACGCCCTCGACCGCAGCCAGCGCGCTACTCAGGAGGTGAGCTCTTTCCTGATCGCGAACATCACCCAGCATGCGGCCCAGGAATATCCGGAGACCAGCAAGGTCGTCAGCACCAAAGAGCTGTGGTCGCTATTCATCTCCGATAATCGCGATGTCTCCAGCATGCTCGAAACCACCATGGCCAATACCTCCTCGCTGGTCGAAATCAACGTCGCCGGCCCGGATGGAGTCATCCTGGCCTCCTCGAGCGACCGCCGCGTGGGTATACCTCTCACTCCGCTGCGCGATTTCTCGCAGTGGATCGCCAGCCCGATGAGTTCCCGTGTACTGGACCTGATCCGCGGCGGTCCCGATTGGCAGTTGATCGTGCCGCTCGGAATCAAAGGCGAAGGCGAAAGCATTCTTTCGATACAGGCCGTCACCTCCTCGGCGCTTTTGCGCGACCCGCTGCTGGATGAAGTAAGAAAACTCGCCCTGGTATCCATCGCGTCGCTCTTGGCCGCGTTGCTGGTTACGCTGGTCGCGACCAATTTGGCCTTGAGCCCTCTAAGGCGCTTGGACCGGACCATCGATCGCATCGTCCAGGGCAACTATGGCGCCGGAAGCCAGCGCGCCGCGGAATCCCGCCATAGCGCCCCGAAGGAGTTCGCCGTGCTTGAAAGCAAGCTCGACCTTCTCGGCCAGCAGTATAGCGGCGCGCGAGAGAGCGCCAAGGAACTCCGGCACGACGTCGACCAATTGCTGGAGCGCATGGCGTCGCAACTGGACGTCGCCTCGCGCCTGGCCGCCATCAGCCGCCTGACCGGCGGCGTCGCTCACGAAATCAAGAATCCGCTCAACGCCATCGCCCTGCGCCTGGATTTTCTCAAAGCCAAGCTGGGCGCGCCCGAAGAGGAGCTGGTTCAGGACATCGACGTGCTGGCCAGGGAGATCCAGCGGCTCGACCGAGTGGTAAAGACCTTCCTGGATTTCTCCCGTCCCGTCGAGGTCCACTTCGAGGATGTCGACTTGGCCGCGCTGGCGCGGGAGGTCGCGGACCTGATGACGCCGCCCGCCCGTTTGGCACACATCGACCTGGAGGTAAATTCCCCCGGCGAACCGGTAATAGTTCGCGGCGACGCCGATCTTATTAAGCAGGCCGTGCTCAATCTTGTAACCAACGCTATCGAGGCGATGAAGAGCGGGGGAAATATTCGCCTGACGACCGCGCCCGTGGATGGCCAGGCGACTCTGGAGGTCTCTGACAATGGCCCTGGAATCCCGGCTTCTCAACGAGATAGAGTTTTTCAGCTTTACTTCACCACCAAAGGCAAAGGGTCGGGGATTGGTCTAGCCCTTACGTACCGCGCCGTCCAGTTGCATAATGGTACTATCGCCTTTGATAGTGAAGAGGGACTTGGGACCAGGTTCCTTCTTCGGTTTCCGGCGGCAATCCGGCATGCGTAATTCGATTCTCGCCATACCCGCGGTCCATGGGCCAAGCTGCCCCGCGCTTCCTCGCGTCTGGCGGGCCAACGGCACTCTGCGAAGAGCTGCGCTAATTACCGTTGCCCTGGCCGCCTTCCTTCCCACTTCAGGCTGTATCTTCGGTACTAAGAAGCAGGCCCGGGTCTTTGTCCCCCCGCCGCCCAAGAAGATAGATCCTGCGGCGTTAAAGCCGCCCGCTATCACTGCGGCTCCCGATGTCGCCGTCGGGAATCCCGACACTCCTACGCTCCTCGCATCGATCGGTATCGAATCCGTAGAATTTCAGCCGCCCCCGCCGCCCGCGCCGCCTCCTCGCCCGCCGCGCCCGGTTGCGCCCGTCAAGACTACGCCGCCGCCGGCCATCCCGGTACCTGCCCCCAAGATCGCCCAGATTTTCACGCCGGATCAGTTGCGCGACTACACGCGGATGCTCGACGAAAGCCTGGACCGCGTGGAAAGGTCGCTGGATACGCTATCGAAGCGTAACCTGAGCGCCGAACAGCGCGACCGGATGGAGCAGATTCGCGACTTCATGAAGCAGGCGAGAGAAGCCCAGGAGCAGGACCTGATAACCGCAGTCAATCTGGCTAAGCGCGCCGACGTGCTGGCGAAGGATCTTCTCGACCACTCCCCCTAAAGCAGCGAGCCGTAAAAAAACGTCATCCAAATGCAGAAACGCGCGGCCGGGGGTGAGCCCAACCGCGCGCCCGTCCCAGATCGAGACCGCCGGGTCGGAGGTTCCGCCGGTCTGCCTGGGGTATCCGAAAAGCCGCTTATTGCTGCGCTTGCGCTACCGTGGCGGAAGCCGTCTCGGGAACGAACAACCGCACCTCCACGCGACGGTTCTGCTTGCGGCCCGCGCTGGTCTTGTCATCGCCCACCGGCTGCGCATAGCCCGAGCCCAGCATGTCGATGCTGCGGATCGGAATCTTGTGCTCGTTGGCCAGGTACCGCGCGACTTCCTCGGCGCGCCTCTGGCTCAGCGCATCGTTCACAGTCGCCGGGCCGGTCTTATCGGTAAATCCCTGGACTTCGATCACATACCGGTCCAAGCCCTGGGCCTGAGCGGCGAAATCGTCCAGCTCCTTTTTGGCGTCCGGCGTCAGCGTGGACTGGTTCACCGCGAATAGCACCGTCGCATTCTTCGACATCTGGTACTTATTCATGGCATCCATGGTCCGTTCCAGGCGAGTAATGCCCTGGTCCGCGAAGGTCCGCGCGCCATCCGCCGCTGACTGCGCGCGGCCGGCCGCGGCATTGGCTTCCTGCGCCGCGGTGTTAGCCTGCTGTGCCGACTGCCCGGCTGACGTGGCCTTGGCATCCGTATCCGTCAGACGCTCCTTGGTGCGCGACAAATCCGTGCTTATGTCCGTGATCTGTTGGCCCTGGCTGGCAATCTGTTTATCCTGTTCGGCGTTCTTGGCGTCGTTCTTGGTCTCGACATCCTTGACGTGCGCTTCTACCGGGGACACCGTCTGGGCTACGTACTTCTTGGTAGCGCAGCTCGCGCTCAGGAAACTCAGCGCTATCGCGCCGGTCATCATTAGTTTCGTTCTCATGTGTTCTAACTCCTCCCTCCTACCTTTTCGTACTGTGCTGCTTGCTCCCACAGGCACTACTCGAACTCTCGGAAATACGTTCAAAACAATTTATTAAGAAATTGCAATCTCCGAACCCTGCGCCGCGCTTGAACGGTCTCCGGGCTGGCTGCGCCCAAAAGTTGAGCGCTGACTGGAGCCAAGCCCGGAGAGCCGAGCCCGCGGGAGCAACCACGGGATCTGAGCAAGTAGCGCTGGAATGGCTTACGGGAGGCGGTAGAAGATACCCGGACCAACCCGGAAAATACTTCCCCCCGCATCCGCTAAAGGCCTGATTCCGCGCCCCCTGCAATTCCACGACACGACGTATAGCATTTAGCGGGCCACATGTCGAATCCTTAATCGGATCAGCCGCTCAGCTACCGGGCGCTCCACGGCTCCGCCACATCTCACGCCGTTGCGGCGCTTACCTCAAGGTGAACGTGTATAATGCGTTCCCGCACTGGATGCTCAGGTACTGCTTTCCGTTGACCATATAAGTCATGGGACCGGCGGAAACGGACGGTCCAAGGTTTGTCTCCCATAGCAGCTTGCCGTCACGAGCATCCAGCGCAATAAACTGTCCGTCGCGTCCGCCAGCGAACAACATATTCGAAGCCGTCGTGAGCACGCCGCCTTCTGTCGATGGGGCACTTAGCTTGAACGTCCACTTG
>JASHRP010000560.1 GCA_030037375.1 Bryobacteraceae bacterium
GATCTCTGCTCTTGAAAGCGCAGACGGCTTTGGAAGCAGGCAAGATTCCCGAATGTCTGCAAGATCTCGATAAAGCGATGAAAGTGCCCTCAGCCGTTCCTTATGTCTATGGACTCCGCGGCGCGATTTATCTCGCGGGCGGAGACGTCGTCAAGGCGCTCCCAGACTTAAAGGAGGCGGTGCAAGTAATGCCGTTACCCGGCAACATTTCCAATCTGGGTTATGCGTATCTGCTAAGTGGCGACCGCGAGCTGGGAGAGCAGTTGGTACGGCGGGCACTGAGTTCCCCCAACGCCCCTACCCAAGCTCGATATCTGATGGGACTGCTGTTGCTCGATAGGAAATCGCAGCTTAATGAAGCTTGTGAGGATCTCGACCGTGCGCGGAATCTGACGCTCTCGGTTCACATGGCGCTGGCGGTGTGTTACGAGCGCAATGGAATGGAGGACGCATCGAACCTCGAAATCCGGCAGCTTCTGGGAACTGCGCGTGCCTCGATGTTCGATTTTTGGAAGCACTGGGTTGCATCCGTAGCCGCGCAGCCCTACCCTTCGGCTTTACTCGGGCTTCACGTTGCTTCCGCGCCAACGGTTCAACGGTAGAGCTTCGTCTCTACTGACAGCGGTCCGCAGGCGTCCGCTTCTCGCGCCATTTTCTGTGGCAGTTGGCGCACGCCTCAGTCAGCGTGTCGGATGCTTCAATCATTTGGTCCTGGTTCTTGGATTGGGCTGCTCTATACGCCTTGAGTCCGGCATCCCGCAGTTGTAGAACGAATTTTGCCCAATCAGGATTATCCATGGGAACCGGCGAGCCATTCGAGCATTTTCGTCCCGGAATTAACAGCAGATTGGCCGAGTCACTCAGTGCCAGCGCGGCGTTTTCCACGGCTACCCAGCCTCCGAACGTGCTGACCAAGGGATCAGTCGCCAGCGAGGGATCCTGTCCCGGAGGCATCTTCACGTCCGCGGGGTTCTCGTTTTGCGAGGCGAAAACCACGTTGGATGCCGGATACAGAATGCCCCGCATCAACTGATTCAGATTGGACGGAATCTGCATCGCCGGCGTCGTTGGTTTGGCGGGTTCCGGGCCTTTCGAAGGCGTTTGCGCCGGCAGCAGCAGATCTGAAAGCGCCACCAGTACAGCCAGAGTAAAGAGAATTCTGTGCATTCGATTATTCTAGTCTTGCGCGTTCTCTAACGTGCGCGCTCTACCGTGCGTTCTCGTGGTGCTGTCCGTTGACGTAATGACCGGCGTCATGATCCACACAAGGAGCAGCGGGTTCCAGCGCATCCTTTTGAAGCGTGAGAGTCCGTGAAATAACCCACGGCTTTTCGAGCACCCCGGGATCTTCCGCTGTCATTTGATATTGAATCGTGTCGCCGGCGCGCCGTAGCCTTTCGACGACGTGCAATTCATCGGTATGAAAAAGGCCGTTGTCGCCCAGCCAGGTTTCATCGGTCAAACGGGTGACATCCACCACCAGCGTGTCTCCCTCCCAGTGGCCGACGGAGTCGCCGTTGTAGGTCGCTTCGCTATCAGGGTCGGAGCCGTGAGGACGGCCGTCTAGCGGAATCACGCGCCATTGATTCCCGGTCGAATCCGCATACAGAAAAACAACTTGTTGGGGTGTCTGCACAATCTCCTGCGGAGGCCCGAGCCGTGGAACGCCAGGAGGATGGCAGTGCAACGTTGCGTCCTCCGTCACTTGATTCTCGTTTAGCGACTTTACTTTCGCCACGTACTGCGGCTTGTAATCGGCTGGAGGATCGGGATCGGGAGGGCCTAGCGGCCCCACCACAAAGCTATCGCCGACTTTCCTCACCACGCCGATGCCGAAGAAATGGTGCCACACGCCGGTGAGGTCGGGATGGCCGTCCGCGGTGCGGGGAGTGGACTTCGATGCCGCACCGGGATTTTTCGCGGCTTCCGCGGCGTAATTGGTTTGCGCCAAGGCGCGCGTGGGGATCAGGAACGGCGGCAAAACCAATCCCAACACTAGTCCAATGTTAAGAGCGATTGTACTTCGCATGGTTTCGTCTCCCTCCGCGCTATCGGTTCGGGGCCTTCGCGTTCGGGTCCGCGGGAGGCGTCATCGTAAAGAAGTGACCGTCTGCGTAGGTCAGCTTCGTCAGGAATCCATAAGACTGGGTGCCGTCTTTCGCTGGGTACGCGGTGACGGTAACCGGGTCCTTGCTCGAAAGCAGCACGTCTTTGGTCAAGCCGCTGCCTTTGAAGAAAAGCGGAGGCAGAGACTGAAGCATCCAAGTGGTTGTCTTCCCCGCGTCGTCCTTCACATCGATATACACGAAGATGTGCGGGTTGATCCATTCGACTTTTGAGATCACCCCCTTCAGAGTGATCGTCTTGGCGGGATCGAACTCCGCCGTCACGGCATGATGCGCGACGAGAGGCAGCGCGCAAGCCAGCGCCGAAACCGCCGCGAAGGTCCATCGGTTCTTAGCTCTCATACCGGCCTCCTTCGTTGAGAGATGCGAACCAGATTATAGGAGCGTGCCAGTGTATGCAAGCCTTGTAAGGCCGACTTCTAAAGCCGGGTGGATTTCGTCTAACTGCGCACTTCTGCGCATAACTGCGTATGCGCAGCCTTTCTCAGACTCGATGAGTCTGTTGGGGCCGCTCGATACTCGACAGGCTCTCGGGAGAGCAACAAAATGAAATACATCGGAATCATCTTGCTATTCGTATGTCCGCTGATGGCGCAAACTGCAGACTTGACAGTCGCCGCTGCGTCCATTTCTCCGGCCTACCTCTCGCGCGCCGACAGCAGCGAAAAGATCGAAGGGCGAAGGCTATATCTGTGGTCCATTGCCGCTCTCTCCGCGGGCAACGCCGCCGATGCAGCTTCGAGTTGGCGCCGCCCGGAGGCCAATCCGGTTCTCGCGACGCCCGGCGCGACATTCGGCACGCAAACTCTGCTGATCAAATCAGGACTTGTAGGGGCCTCGCTACTTCTTGAGCGCTGGGCGCTCCATCACAATCCGCGCCTGTACAAGCCTTTTGCCTGGATAAACATCGCCGTGGGCGGCGGGCTAGGCGCGGTGGCCGCGCGCAATGCTAGCCTACCCTAGAGCCGATGCAACCGCTCCAGTCCGAGCGCCGGGACCACTTTCGCGTCCGCGCCGCCATTCGTCCAACTCAGCCGGATAGGCTAGCACTCGGCCCTGGAAGCGATGAACCGGTAGCCCGCACTGCTCTTCCCACATTTGCACCGTTCGGGTTCCTCGCCTGAAATAGGCGGCGATGGTTTTCCAACCCTCCATGGGATCTTGGCGAAATGCCGTTTGGTGATATGCCGCTTGATGATCGAGCACGCCTCTGCCGGAATCCATGCGAGCCTCCGCATGAAAAGCGTACCGCGAAATCCGCGTGACTACGACAGCATCCGTTACGCTACTCCGTGTTCCGAACTACTTATTACTTCTTAGGATAACGGCAACGAAAATTAAGGCGATTACCTCAGCCGACTAAGCCTTCGCCGCTTTGAGGGCAGCTAAGACCCGCGCGTCGCGGAAAGGAGCTCTTCGGATGCGAACGCCGGTCGCGTCATGGATCGCATTGGCAATTGTTGCGAGCATGGGCTTCAGGGCCGCCTCCCCTCCGCCGTAAGGCGCCAGGTCAGGACGGGTTGGATTCGGATCGCCATTCACCAACAGCACATCGATCCGTTCCGGCGCGTCGGCATGGCGCAGACTCGGATGCGAGATCCAGTCCACACTCGTGACCTTCTCATTGTCGAACTGCACTTCTTCATACAGGGCCCGGCTCAGCCCGTGGAGCATGGCGCACTCCGCCGTGTGGCGCAGACCCTCGGGATTAACAACCAGGCCGCAGTCATACGCGCACACCAGCCGTTTTGCCCACACATGACCGGTCTGGCGATTGACCTCGACCTCGGCAATCTGCGCAACCACCGACTGTCCGCGGAACGAGTATGCAATGCCGCGCCCGGTCAGGATGTTCCCGCTGCTGGGCGGTTTCGGCGAGGGTCGCGCCTCCCAGCCATAAGCCTCCGCGACCGCCTTCAGAGCCGCGATCGACCGCGCGCGTTTAAACCCGGTGTCGTCGTTAGTGGCGGCCTGAAGCATCTTCATCCTGAATTCGAGTGGATCGGCCTTCGCCGCTGCCGCCAGTTCGTCAATGAACGATTCCGCCGCAAAGGTCGACTGCGGACCGTTCGGATCGCGAAGATTTCCGGTGCGAAGGGGAGTCTCCCAGATCATCGGCAGACTCACCACATCGCCGGTCATCCGGCGATTCGGAATCACGTACATGTCCGAAGCCGTGGCGGAACTTCCAGCAGCGGGATTGGTTCGCCTCGACCCCATGAGCTGAGCGATGAGTACAGTATCGGGTTCGTTGTAGCCGACGTGATTGTAATCACAGGAACGGGCGCTGTAATCGTAGGCGACCACGCGGCCTTCGGCATCGAGGCCCCCGCGGCATTTGACCAGGAATGCCGGAGCTTTCGTATCCCAGGCCGTCTCTTCATTTCTCATCCACTGAATCCGCACCGGACGCCCGATTTCCTTGGCTATCCATGCTGCTTCACAGCCAGCGTCATCGGCCGCCGTGCGGCCGTAACCCTGCGGGCCCTCCATCCACACTACCCGGACTTTATCCCTCGGCATGCCGAGAAACTGGGCCACGCCGTTCCGCATGCCGTACGACTTCATGTCGTTGGTATAGATAGTCATCTGACCGTTCGATGGATCGGCCATCGCATGCGCCCCGGAGATGGCCGTATGTCCCTGGAACGGGATCTCGTATTCGGCCTCGACAATCTTTGCCGCGCCCGCGAATGCCGTGTCTGGATTGCCGTTAACGGTCGGACGTTGCGCGGACGTGGCCTTTGCGTCGCGCATGTACTTGAACAGATCCTCCGAAGGAGGGAACGGCGCGGCCGCCGGCTTTTCCCAGGTGGTCTTGAGCTGCTTCGCCGCATTAATCGCTTGTTCCTCGCGTTCACAAACCACGGCCACGTAGTTGCCCTTGCTCACAACCTTAATGAATCCGGGAATATTTCGGACGGACGATTCGTCGATGCCCGTTAGCTTCGCTCCAGCGTACGGAGGTTTAACGTTGCGCGCGTGAACCATCCCGGGGAGCTTTACGTCAACGGCCCATTTGAGAGAACCGTCCACTTTCGGGGGAATGTCATAACGTTGCGGAGATTGGCCGGTATACTTCAGCTCCTGCAGCGGCTTAGTTTTGGCCACACCGGTGACGTTGTTCACGTTGTTACCGGTCAGCGCGACGTTGAACTTCTTCCCTGCAATCAGCTCCCCGTAGGTAACACGCTTCGACCCGTCGCTTTTCACCGTAATCACGGCGTTGCTTACGGTCAGTTGATCCACAGGAACGCCCAACCGCGACGACCCCATGTCCAGTAACACCCGGCGAGCTTCGGCGGCGGCGCGGCGCATCGGCCAGGAATCTCTTTCCATTGCGGTCGAGCCACCGGAACCCCCTTGATCGACCGTGTTATCCGTGCTCCCCATGATGCAGGTAGTCTTGTCGAACGCGATATCCAACTCATCCGACATCAACTGGCGGAATCCGGTTCCGGTTCCTTGTCCGCAGTCGGTCTTGCCGACATAAAATGTCGCCGTATTGTCTTGGTGAATCACGACCCACGAATCGAGCTGGTGGAAGTCGGGATCGGGATAGGAAGCGGCGGTTTCTGTACGAAACGGGTTTTGGGCTTCAGCCTCGGGGAGCAAAGAGCCGGACTCCACGCCAAAGCCCACGACCAGCATGCCTGCGCTCTTTAGAAAAGACCGCCGGTTCGTGGAGAGGATTTCTTCGACCTGCTTGGGAATTCCAGAGGACATCTTCATCTCGCCACCCCTTTCGCCGCGGCCGGCCGATTTTCCGCGATCGTCTTCGCCGCGCGCCTGATGGCGGCTTGCACGCGGTAATACGTCATGCAGCGGCACAAGGTCGAGTTCATCGTCTCGCGGATCTGCGTATCGGTCGGATTGGGGATCTTGTCCAGCATTGCCTTCGCGGTCATAATCTGTCCGTTTTGGCAAAAGCCGCACTGCGGGACCTGCTCATCGATCCATGCTTGTTGCAACGGATGCAGCTTGCCTTGCGTGGATAGCCCCTCAAGCGTGGTGATTTCGCTCTTGACCGAGGACACCTGCGTGATGCAGGAACGCACAGCCGCGCCGTTGATGATGACCGTGCAGGCTCCGCACTGCCCCAGTCCGCATCCGAAGCGCGGGCCTTGCAGGCCAAGGTCGTTGCGAAGAACGTAGAGCAGCGGCGTGGCTGGTTCGACATCCAGCGCGTGCACGCTGCCATTCACTCTCAGTGTGATTTTGCTCATTCGAGGGCGCTCCCTGCCACCCGCGCTGGCGCGGTTGTGACGGGTCTATTTTATCGGGTTTCGCGACCTCCAGTATGCGGCTCATCACCAGCGGAGCGCGGTTTGCGGCCCCGGCGTGCCGAGCTTGACATTCTAGTAGACAATCTCCTAGGATCTCTGGTAGACTGTCTCCTAGAATGGCGGAACCGGAAAAACTCCAACTGTTGCAGGGCACCCTCGATCTCCTGGTATTGCAGACTCTAGTGTTCGGGCCGAATCACGGCCACGGGATTGCGACCGCGATCGAGCAGATGTCGGACGAAGTGCTCCTGGTGGATCATGGCTCGCTCTATCCGGCGCTGCAAAGGCTGGAGCGAGCCGGATTCATTTCATCCAAATGGGGAACCTCCGATAACAACCGGCGGGCGCGGTTTTATGAACTGACGCGCGCGGGACGGTCGCGCCTTTCCGTGGAGACCAGCAAATGGGAAACGATGGTGCGGGCGATGGCGCGGATTCTGAAACCGGAACGGGCCTCATGAGCATTCGACGCTGGTTCCAGTGGCGATCGAACGCGGAGCTTGACGAGGAGATCGCCGCGCATCTGGATGCGGCCACTCGCGCGGGGATGGAGCGAGGGCTTGAGCCGGAGGAGGCGAGTTACGCGGCGCGGCGCCAAATCGGCAACGTGACGCGGGTGAAAGAGCGGGCGCGCGAGGGCGACCCGCTGTTCTGGATCGAATCGGTCTTCAAAGATATTCGCTACGCACTGCGGAGCCTCCGGCGGAATCCCGGATTCACGGCGGCGGCGGTCCTGTCGCTGGCCTTGGGGATTGGCGTGAACTGCGCGATGTTCAGCTTCGCCGATGCGCTGTTGTTGCGGCCTTTGGACGTGCGGAAGCCCGGCGAGATCGTGCAGGTGGGCGCGACTTCTCCGTTTGGCTCGGATGGTTTTTCTTATCGCGAGTACGCCGCATACCGCGGTGAGACGCAAACGCTGGCGGGTCTAGTCGCACAGACGTCCGAATTTTTCTCACTGCAAACCGCGAGCGGCGAGCAAGCGCGGATCGCGTTCGGAGGGTTCGTCAGCGGCAATTATTTTTCCGTGTTCGGGGTGCAGCCGGCCATGGGCAGGGGGTTTCTGCCGGAAGAGGATTCGGCGGCAGTAAAAGAGATTCCGGCGCTGCTCAGTTATACGAGCTGGCAGACCCACTTTCAATCCGATCCGCGGATCGTGGGCCGGCGAATCAAAGTCGACGGCGCCGACGTGACCATTGTGGGGGTGCTGCCGGCGGGATTCCTCGGGACCAATTACTTCCTGCGAACCGAGATCTACGTGCCTTTGGAGGCAAGGACAAGGGTAATGGCGCGGAACCAATATCGGAATAGCGATGGCGGTGGTATAGGCGTCTCCGTCTACGGCAGGTTGAAGCGGGGCGTAAGCGCGAAGTCCGCGCAGGCGGAGTTCACCGTGCTCGCGAAGCAGATGCAGGAGAAGCTTCCGGACCTCGCTCGCGACCGGACGGTCACCGTCGCTCCCGACATCGCCGCGCGCTTGCAACAGGACGCGGATGATGCTCGGCTCATCTTCATTCTTCTGGGAATCGCCGGCGCGGTGCTGCTGCTCGCGTGCCTGAACGTTGCGAACCTCCTGCTGGGCAGGGCGAGCGCACGTGTGAGAGAGCTCGCGATCCGGCAGTCCGTGGGAGCTGGGCGCGCGAGGCTGATTGCCCAGATGCTGACGGAGAGCACGGTACTGGCGGCGCTCGGAGCGGGCGCGGGCGTGTTGCTGGCGGGTTTCGCCATCCGGTATTTCGCCACGATCATAATATCGCCAGATTTTTCGAGCAGTTTCCCGGTGCGGCTGGACGGGCGCGTGCTGTTGTATGGGTTGGCTGCTGCGGCTTGCGCGGTGGCGATTTCGAGCGCGTGGCCGGCGATCCGCGCAAGCAAGATTGACCTGGTCTCCCTAGCAAAGGCGGGTCCGTTCCGCGGCCGGAACATGCTGGTGGCGGCACAAACCGCGCTGGCGACCATGCTGCTGGTGTCGGCAGCGCTGTTCGTAAAGAGTTTCATTCTTACAAGCCGAACGAATCCGGGGTTTCGTGTGGACA
>JASHRP010000561.1 GCA_030037375.1 Bryobacteraceae bacterium
GGAATCGACCTGGCGTGGCGCGTGCGCCAGGAGTACAAGCATCTGGAGAAGCCCGGCGTGCGCACGAACATGGTGCTCGAAAAACTGTATGAGATGCACCGCTGGGGCCAAAAAACCGGCAAGGGATGGTATCGTTACGAAGATGGCCGCACGCCGATCCCCGATCCGGAAGTGAACGAACTTATCGACAAGACAGCGCGCGAAGCCGGTATCGAGCGCCGGACGATTTCAAAAGACGAAATCATCGCGCGGTGCATTTACACCCTAATCAACGAAGGCGCGAAGATTCTGGGTGAGGGCTTTGCGCAGCGTGCCGCCGATATCGATGTAATTTATACCACCGGCTACGGATTTCCGAATTATCGCGGCGGACCGATGTGGTACGCGGACACCGTAGGACTGAAACACGTCTACGCTCAGGTGAACGAATACCACCAGCGCTCCGGCGACTTGTGGGAACCGGCCCCACTGCTAAAGAAACTGGCCGAGAGCGGCGGTACGTTCGCATCCTTCGACGTCGTCGAGAAACCGTGAAATTCAGAGACGTCCGCTTTGGCCCGAACGCGGTGACGCTCACCCGCGGCTCGCATGGATCGATGTACGTGAAATCGATCTACCCGCTGGGAAGCTATCTGCCCCGGCTGACCGACAGCTTGGATTACTGGGCTGAGAAGGCTCCCGACAGGATCTTTCTGGCGCAGAGAGCCGGCGCAGGAAATGCAAACGGATGGCGCACGCTCACCTACGCCCAGGCTCGGGCGGGAGCGCGCAATGTCGCGCAGGCTTTGCTTCACAGGCCGGTCTCGGTGGATCGGCCTGTGGCGGTGCTTTCGGGCAATGATCTCGAGCACGCGCTGATCGAGCTCGGCGCGATGTATGCGGGGATTCCCTACGCACCGGTGTCGACGGCGTATTCGCTGATCTCGACCGATTTCGGCAAACTACGGCACATTTTCGGATTGCTGACTCCGGGGTTGGTGTACGCGGCCGACGCGAAGGCGTTCGCCAAGGCGCTGGACGCAGTGATGCCGAAGGACGCCGAGCTGATCACAGCCGAAACATTTTCGAAGCTTAGCGGAACACAGGCCACGGACGCGGTGGATCGGGCATACGAGCGGGTCGGACCGGATACGATCGCGAAGATTCTGTTCACCTCTGGCTCGACTGGCGTGCCCAAGGGCGTGATCAACACGCAGCAAATGCTGGCCAGCAATCAGCAGATCGTCAGAAGTATTCTTGCGTTCGTGGAGGAAGAGCCCCCGGTGCTCTGCGATTGGATGCCATGGAACCACACCTTCGGCGGCAATCACGATTTCGGATTTGTGCTGTCCAACGGAGGCTCGCTGTACATCGATGAGGGCAGGCCGACCCCGGCTCTGATCGAGACCACCATTCGGAACCTGGAAGATGTACGTCCCAACGTCTTCCTGGGCGTTCCGAAGGCCTTCGAGTCTCTGCTTCCGTTCTTCCGGGACCGCCCCGGATTCCGCCAGAAGTTTTTCAGCCGGCTTAAACTTTTCTACTACGCCGGCGCGGGGCTGTCGCAGCCGGTGTGGGACGAACTCCAGCGGCATGCGATGGAGGAGTGCGGTGAACAGATCGTGATGTTCACTGGTCTCGGGTCCACCGAAACGGGACCGGCCGGATTGTTTCCCGGCAAGGATCTGCGCCGGGCGGGCGACGTGGGATTGCCTCCTCCCGGAGTGGAGTTGAAGCTGGTGCCGGCGGGGGACAAGCTGGAAC
This sequence comes from Bryobacteraceae bacterium, assembly GCA_030037375.1. Lineage (GTDB taxonomy): Bacteria > Acidobacteriota > Terriglobia > Bryobacterales > Bryobacteraceae > Palsa-187. The sequence goes on from JASHRP010000561.1 coordinate 1,744, forward strand.
TGAGGCTGCGCGGCCCCAGCATCATGCCAGGCTACTGGCGCCAGCCGGAGTTGACGCGCGCGGTGTTCGACGAAGAGGGGTATTACAAGATCGGAGATGCGCTGAAGTTCGTCGACCAAGACGACGTATCGAAGGGGTTCCATTTCGACGGACGCCTTGCCGAGGATTTCAAATTATCGACGGGCACGTGGGTGAGCGTGGGGCCGCTGCGCGCGCGGTTCCTGCATCACTGCTCGCCCTACGCGCAGGACGTCGTAATCGCCGGGCATGAACGCGACGATGTGACGGCACTGATTTTCCCGAGTCACGACGCGTGCCGCGACCTAACTCCTGACCAGACTCGCGAGATTTTCGAGCGCCTTCTTCACGAGCTCGCCGCTAAAGGAACCGGCAGCTCAAACCGCATCGCCCGCGCGATGATCATGACCGAGCCTCCATCGATCGACAAACACGAGGTCACGGACAAAGGCTCGCTGAATCAGGGCGCGATCCTGAGGAATCGCGCGGACCTGGTGGAGGAGCTATATGCCGCTCAACCTCCGGCGCGAGTCATCGTCGCGTAAGCTGAAGATAATCCCATGAACATAGCCGACCTAGTCGCCATCGATACGCATGTGCACCTCGAATCGGAGGTGAAAGACAACGCCGCCAATGAAGCGGCTCTCAAGTATTTTGGAAACTCGGGAGCGGGCCGCAGCCCGAAAGAGCTAGCCGAGTATTACCGCTCGCGCAAGATCGGATGCGTGGTGTTCACCGTCGATGAGCGGCTGACGGGCCGCCCGCCGGTGCCTAATGACGAAGTCGCGGCCATTGCGGCCGAGAATAGCGACATCATGATGGCGTTCGCCAGCGTCGACCCCATGCGCGGCGCCGAAGCAGTAAGCGAGGCGAAACGGCTGATCAAGACCGGCGGCATTCGCGGATTCAAGCTGCATCCCCCGCTGCAGCAGTTCCACGCCAACGACAAGATCGCCTATCCGTTCTACGAAGTGCTGATTGAGGCGAAGATGCCGGTGATTTTTCACACCGGCCACAGCGGCATCGGAACCGGAATGCCGGGCGGCGGCGGGGTGCGACTTAAATACGGCAACCCGATGGATATCGACGACGTCGCCGTCGATTTTCCTGACATGAAGATCATCCTTGCGCACCCGTCCTTCCCTTGGCAGGATGAAGCGATCTCCGTGTGCCTGCACAAGCCGCAAGTGTACATCGATCTTTCGGGGTGGTCGCCGAAATACTTCTCGCCGATCCTGGTTCAGTACGCGAACACACTGCTGAAGAAGAAAATGCTGTTCGGCTCGGACTACCCGCTGATCACGCCGGACCGGTGGATGAAAGATTTCTCCGAGGCCCCGTTCAAGGACGAGGTCCGCCCCCTGATCCTGAAAGAAAACGCGGTGCGGCTGTTCGGCCTGACGTAGGACGCGGCGGCCTGTGGAGAAGAAACGACTTGCCAAACCGAAGATCCTTAGCGGGGAGAGGGACGACCTGCCCACTGATCTCCAGCGGCTCCAAGGGTCGTGGCGAATAGTTTCTGTGGAGTGGAGGGAAAGAGAACTGACCGACGCCGGGATTTGCTCGTTTGAGGTCGAGAAGAGTCGGTTTGTTTTGCGAAACAGATTTTGGCGAGCGAGCCGGGGCCTGCTGACCCTTCGCTCGTCAGACTGTTCACACCACGTCATTATGAAGTTCGAGGTCGGCCAAGGCCGCCGCGACATTTGGCGAGGGGTCTACAATCTCGATGGGAGCATCCTGAGGATCTGCGTGGATCGAAAAACGGACGCGCCGCCAACATTGAGACCGGGGCCGGGCTCTGATGCCGTGCTTTACACGTTCGCACGCAATGAGCACCAGACGGCTGAGGCCTCCAGCGAGCCCTTCGGTTTATTCTTCGGCACCATGGACGAATGGGATCGATTCGGCTCACACGCGAAGTCCTTCCTCAAGCTCCTCGCGTCAGCGGAGAGCATCCGCTTGATGGTCCTTGAGACCTGGTTGTTCGTCGACTACCTAGTGCGCGCTCTGCTGATGGGTGGCCTTGGCCTTGAACGAGTGGACAACGAGGATCTCGAGTTGCGTAGCGCCCTCCTTCCGCGAGGCCTTGCCGACTGCATTCGCCTGCTTCAGAAACTACGCGATGTCAATGAGGACCTACCAGAGGAGCCCGAGGCCGGTTTGCACGGACCCGGCCGCCTGTGGCGACATTTCAGAGAGTTCGACGCGAGCTTGATTGAGCGCATTTCGGCTGCGGAGAAAAGCTATCGAGAGAAGTACCACCTCGGACCGAAGCCCCGCCCTTCGACGCAGCCACTCTACCGGTCGGTGCCTGCAGGCTGGCTGGATGTCGTCCGGGGCATTGACAACAACTGGGTGAAGTCCGCCGAAAGGCTGAATGATGCACGCAATTTTGCGGCCCAC
>JASHRP010000065.1 GCA_030037375.1 Bryobacteraceae bacterium
TCCGCCACCTGTTGGATGACCGGATTCTCGAAGCGGAGTTCGGCTGGCCGAACAGCCGCGCTCCCGCACTCCTCAAACCGTCCTCCGGATGGGTTGCAAATCCCGGTTCGAGTAGGCGGAAGCGTTTCGTCTACGGCCTGCGGCTAGCCGCAGACCACCCTCAAACTAGCACGGACGCCTTTTTGCCGTCGTCATCCATTTGCATGATTTTGCGGATGAGCCAGTGTTACACTTCACGGAATGGACGACAGCATGGTCGGCCTAATTTACGCCGCCACAGAGGACTCCGCGCTTTGGCGAACCTTCCTGGAGCGATTCGTGAAGCACCTGCAATGTACTATGGGGGCCTTCTCGATTGCGTCCTTCCAGCGGCCCACCCTGTCGCTAAACACCGTGGTGGGAGTGTCCGAGGAGGAGTACCAGGACTACACAAACGGGACCTGGAAGGGGCAGGATCCATGGCTGCCGAGACTCGCTTCCGTGCTGCCCGCGCCCCCGGGATTCATGCGCATGTCCCAGGAGATCTGTCCAGACGAGGAGCTTGAGAAAACCAGCGTCTACAAGCATTACCTTCGAGATCGTGGTCTCCACTATGGGGGAGGCGTTGTGCTGGCTTCCTCCGCGTTGCAAGTTTCGACGATGACCGTACTCCGTCCGAAACAACTTGGACCGCTCACTGAAGCGGAGCAGTCCTACTGGCGTGGTTTCGTTCCCCACCTGGTGCGCGCTGTCCGCATGATTGGAGAGAAGATGCAACTGCGGAACGAGCGCGATCTCCTTTATTCGGCAATGAACGACACGCATTCCGGGATGCTGCTGCTGAATCGTTCCCGGGAAGTCCTGTTTGCGAACGAAACCGCGGAGCGCTTGCTCGAAGCCGGAGTGGGAATCCGCTATGAGAACGGCATCTTGCGCGCAAGCTCAATCGAAGACGAAAACCAGCTTCAGCAAGCTTTTGAACACGTGGGCAATGCCGTCCCGGGCGCCTGGACCCAGCGCCTCAAGATATCCCGAGGACCTGACGCGCCACCCCTCCTGCTCATGTTGTGGATGGTCTCCGCCGAGCAACCCGAATTTCACGGACATCCGGTAATGGTTCGGATCGTGGACCCCGTTTCACAGTTACCGCTGGATCAGTCGGCGCTGCGCGAGCTGTATCTACTGACTAAGGCGGAAGCGGACCTGGCGTGCAAGCTGGCTTCCGGAATCACATTGGAGCAGGCAGCCGAGAGCGCCCATGTCTCGATTAACACAATGCGGACCCACTTGGCGCGAGTTTTTAGCAAAATGGGTGTCCGCCAACAGTCTCAGTTGGTGTCGCTCGTCTTGCTGACCGCGCCGAAAGGGCCCAGGGTATGACGAGTTGGGCGGGCTCTTGGAACCACGCTGACACCTCAGTGTCAGATCAGGTCTGATCTATTACAGCTGAGCCCACGATGGAGCCAGGGGCTCCCTGCCTTGTAAGTTCCGCCTCCAGGCTGGGCCGCTCGGTTCGAGGCAACCAGAAGAACAATTCATTCTCGTCCAAGTCCCGTATAACAAGCGTCGGCTCACCCCAATGAAAAACGGTCGACTTAATGCCTCTTTCGTGGAGATGTTGACGGAATGCCGCTGCTTGGTCTTCTTCAAGCCCGATAAACACCCGGCCGTGGCCAGCGCGGTTCTTGGTCCAGTCCTCAATTTGGTTGAGGATGAGTTGGAACCCAAATAAGCTGACCTGAAACACGAATGCGCGGCCGTCTTCGGTATGATTCCAATCCAATGTGAAGCCGAGGGTTTGGGTATAGAAGGTGAGCGAGCGCTCGGCCTCTTTGACGAAGAACACGCTTCTGCCGTAGAAACTATCCATGACACCCTTTAGTTTACGGTTCGGCGTGACCCCCTTGCCGGCGGTTGAACGCACATTTGTGCGTCACAAGGCACGCGGACGCACGGGGTCACCACGTTACCGGAAAACTGTGCTAGCTTTCGATTCAGAGTACGTCAGGACATTAAACGGGCTGGAGGCAAAATGAAAAACACCGGCTTACAGACTCCCCAGGTACTCAGGCCAGCTTGGTTCACCGCAAGGTGGAACGCATTGGTGAAGCAGTCGGTTCACGCTCCGGCAACGGCATCCAGTATGACGAAAACTGGTGCCGGCGCCTTACAGTTGCCATCGAATTCCTCGAATTATAGCGGTCCCACCACCATCCAGGGGAATCTGATCGGCCCCAACCGCGTCCAGCCGGCATCCCAGGGGAATCTGATCGGCCCCAACCGCGTCCAGCCGGCATCGAGCCTCTCCGCTCTGACGAAGGTCGGCTCCGGCGCCTTACGGGTCACGTCGAATCCCGCGATCCCCAATCTTTGGGTGGAGAAGGGCGTAATCTGGCAGTTGCCGAATTTGCTCGTGGGTTTCACCAGCTACTCCGCTGCCACCGCCTTTTTCTCTTCAGTGGCGAGCTTTGGCTACCAGGCGGCCCCCTCGAGTTGGTATGAAGGTACGCCGTTCTCGGCAACGGATTTTCCCATACTCCATTGGGGTAAAAAAGGAGTGGAGATCAACGGCTTTCTCCTTATCTGGGCGAGCCTCGACGCTATGTCCTTCGCGTCCGCGTTTTTGCCGATGATACCCGTCAACCAACCCCTGATCCCTACCATGAGGTCGTCCGCGGGACCGGTCGTTCCGGCATCCGAAATGGGGAGTTTTTCGTCCAATTCGCCGACTGGAGTGCAAACGTTCGAAGCCAAATACATCATGTACGCTCCTTGGGGGCCAAACCCGCTCAGTGGCGTGTCTACGTCGGGGTCCGGCATCCAGTACGACATGATCATGTACAGTTGGTGGTACAACTTTTAGCGCGATTCTTCCCTACCTTCGCCCTCAGAGATTATCTTGGCGACGAGAAGGAGCCAAGAGCCTCAATGGCGGATTCGGTCTTGGCGCGGGTGCGCTTGAAGGCATCAATGAGCTGTTCGCGCTCCTGACGGGAGGCGGTTTCTCGAGCAATAAGGAATTGCCGTACGGCGTCGGCCTGGGCTTCGGCTGCGGCCTCGAATCCCCGAAGCAACTGGCCTTTGGGGTCCGTCGCTTTGGTTCCTGGCCGGAGCGGCATAAGCTCTCCCGCGGCTCTCCGCAGACGCCTGTCACATGTGGCCCATTCGTCCGTCGTGCATTGCTGCTTGCGGCAGTCATATTCGCACAGCGCAATTTCTTCCGGCACGTCCCCGACAATTTGATCGTTGAGCCGCCGCCAGAGCCGGACGAGGGAGCCGTCGGCCTCCTTGACGCCATTAGAACCCGGATGTTTTGCGGCTATCATACCCCTCTAGCTGCAATCGGTATACCGGCACGCCTCGCCGGTTCGGCGTTGACAAGTAAAGCAGATGAGGAGCGGGGGACGAACAGCTGCGCGCATTCACCAATCTTGTGGGTGATAACACTCTGAATCGCTTCGGGTCGCCTAAACGGCTACTATCGAGGAGTGCAAATGACGCTCGACATCGGCTGCGGCTCGCGTAAGGCCGAACCGGACGCGGTGGGCATCGACGTCTCACCCGATTCCGCGGCCGACCACGTTTGGAATCTCGATTGTTACCCTTGGCCGCTCGAATCGTCCCAATTCTCGCGGATCCACATGTCGCATATCATCGAGCACCTGGACGATCCCATGCGAGTCATGGCGGAAGTCTACCGCGTTGCCCGCGACGGAGCCGACGTGTTCATCACCACGCCGCACTTCAGCTCGCACAACTCGTACACCGATCCCACCCACAAGCGCCATCTCGCCGCCGCCAGCTTCGAGTATTTCACCGGGAGGAATTTCCCCACCTTCGCCGGCTCCGCCTGCCGATTCGATATCGCGGAGGTCCACCTCACTTTCGGCGGCAACTTCATTCTCGATAACATCGGGCGATTCCTCGCACGCAGGTCGATCAAGTGGTATGAGCGGCACGCGGCATGGGTCTTCCCCGCTCTCGACATCCGCTGCCATCTGGTCGCGCGAAAATGAGCGCTACTTGCCGGAGCCGGTAATCTTCAGCAGATGCTGATCCGGGGCTTCGGTTCATAGCGTGTGTCTGCCTCGGAAATCCGGCTCGCTTCTCCCGTCACGCCGGTCTTAGGACGGAACGCCGCTGCGGATTGCTGCCACCTGGGTCATCAGCCGGTCACCGTATGCCGTAAGCATCCACTGCGTATGTCCCTTTCCCGTGTAGGGTCGGTCTTCTACCTCCCGAATGATTCCGAGCGCGCGGAGTTGCAGCTTAATCCGTTGGAAATCTTCATCACGGACGTAAGCCTTTAGAATCATCCTTCCGAACCTTCCGTGAAACCGGTTCCTAAAGACTTCTACAATCGTCTCCTTCAGGTCTCCCTCAGATGCGGTCCCAATAAGGACAGGACCGAGGACGGAGATGATCCCGTTCCAACTGAAGCCTTCGACTTGATCCTGGTATATGCCCTGGTCCTCATAACGAAATCGGACGGAGATCGTCTCATCCCCGTGCGCGAGGTTCTCCGATCCCGCGGGCACGGTCATTCCAGCTTTCTCAATCTGCGCCTCCAAGCCCTCGATTTTCCGTTTGAGGCCAAGAATTTCCTGGGCGGCACTTTCGTCAGGTACGGAATCGCCGCGAACCCATCCGACACGGGGCTTGATCTTCATGAGCGACGCCATACTGGATATGACGAGGCCGGGAAGTTCCTTTGAGGAACTCCAATACTTCGCGTGCCTCGCCGCCTCGATCTTAGTCCTAAAGGAGGCCAGCGCTACCCTGCCTTCCTGGGTTGGCTCCGTCCTGCTGGCCAGGATCTGCCCCGGATCGCCGTGGAGAAAGGCAAGTATCGGAAGACGCGCCTCGACCGCAAAGTCATATTCCATCTCAGTGAAACTCTTCCCGGTTGGGGCCATTGAGCCGTACCGGCCGCCGACGATGACGACATAATAGTCGCATCCGCCAATGAATCTCTTTATCAGCGTCCACGAGTCGTCGTCCGCTGCCGGAAACAGCTCCATTCCCGTCGGGATGCAATCGAGCGCTAGCAGGGCCTGCATCACTTCGCGCCGCTCTTCCTGCAGATCCTCGTACGTAGAGCTGACGAACACCTGGTAGCGTCTATCCACTGGAGTGCATGCCTCGGACCTACTTAAGGGAAGAAGTGGGAATCTTGATCTTGAGCCCCCGCCGTGAGCAAGACCCTACTTCCCCGACTGCGTGATCTTCACCAGATGCCGGTCGGGGACCTCGGTGCGCAGCGTCTGCTTGCCACGGAAGAAGTCGAAGTACGAAACCTGATGGACGCAGCTCACGGTGCAGTAAGGCGCGCAGGATTTCTCGGTCAAGTACTCGCGGCGAATGTCTTCGCGCGTGTACTCTTCCAGCGGCTTGCCCGGATACCCGCGCTGCTGCGAGCAGTAATGCACCAGCCCGTCCTCGCAAATATACATGTACCGCGCGCCCGCGCGGCAGCGCCAATCGTTGGGTTTGCCCAGCGCGATCGCGTCCTGAAAGCCGTTGAAGCGCGCGAAATGCCGCTTCTCCAGCGCCTTCATTTCGTGATAAACCTGCCGCTCGCGCTCGCCTAGCGGGCGAAGCTGCCCGTCGCCGTCATGAATGATTCCGACCGTCGCCGAAAATCCCAGCTCCAGCGCGCGCTTGCCGACCACCAACGCATCATCGGGATTATGGATGCCGCCTCCAACCACGGAGTTGATGTTCACGTGAAAGTCGGCATGCTCGGCCAGAACTTGCAGTTTCTTGTCGAGCACCTTCAGGCTCTTCTTCGAAACGTCGTCCGGCATGACATTGTCGATCGAAATCTGCAAATGGTCCAGCCCCGCGCGATTCAACTTGTGCACCCGCTCCGGCGTCAACAGGTAGCCGTTCGTGATCATGCACGCCAGAACGCCGCGCCGGCGCATGGCCGCGATGATCTCATCAAGCTCGGGATGCAGCAGCGGCTCGCCGCCCGAAAGCGTGAGAACGCCCGTGCCCAAATCGGCCAGCCGGTTGATGCGCCGGATCATGGTTTCGGTGGGAACGGGCTTCGAAACGTCGTCGTACTCGTTGCAGTAGGCGCAAGAGAGATTACAGCGGCGGATGGGGATAATATGCGCCATGATGGGATGCCTGGTGGATGCCGCCCCTTTGGCGATCCAGCGCAACTCCCTCATCCGGCGCGTGAAAGCTTTCCACCTTCGCGCGAGTCGGATAGACCGGTCTGACATCGGTAAGTTTCCTTTTATTTAAACACATAGCGGAGTTGCAAGGAACACTCTTGCGGCAGCCCGGTTCTGACGATATTCCTGGTAGCGACCTCATGGCCAAAGATCCGCAAGCCGATCTCGCAAAGCTGGGCTCTGTACTCAACGCCGGAACGAATGGCGCCGTCAAAGGCCCCGGTGGGGCCATTCGCCTCGGCGTCGATTGCGATTACGAAAAGGAGCTTCGCCGTCTCCAGATTGAGCTCGTGAAGTTTCAGGAATGGGTGCGCCACCAAGGCCTGCGCGTCGTGGTGGTGTTCGAAGGCCGCGACGGAGCCGGCAAAGGCGGCGCGATCAAGCGTATTACCGATACGTTGAATCCGCGCGTCTGCCGCGTCGTGGCGCTGCCTGCTCCGAATGAGCGCGAGCGCACCCAGTGGTACTTCCAGCGCTACGTCGCGCATCTGCCGGCCGCGGGCGAGATCGTGCTGTTCGACCGGAGCTGGTACAACCGCGCGGGCGTCGAACGCGTCATGGGATTCTGCACCGAGGAGGAATATCTCGAATTCCTACGCAGTTGCCCCGAGTTCGAGCGCATGCTGGTTCGTTCCGGCCTCATCCTGATCAAGTACTGGTTCTCGGTCAACGAGGATGAGCAGCAACGCCGCTTCGAGGACCGCCTCAAGAACCCGGCCAAACGCTGGAAGCTCAGCCCGATGGATCTGGAATCGCGCAGCCGCTGGGTGCAGTATTCGCGAGCTAAGGATGAAATGTTCGCGCATACCGATATCAAGCAGGCACCGTGGCACGTGGTTAATGCGAACGATAAGAAGCGCGCGCGGCTGAACGTCATCCGGCACTTATTGAGCCGGGTTTCGTATCGGGAACTGCCTCCGCCGCGGCTCGAATTGCCGCCGCTCGACCGGCGCAAGTACGCTCGCCCTCCCATCGAGGATCAAAATTTCATCTTCGAGTTCTACAAGTAGAATCGAACTGGCCGCAGCTCCGTGCTATACTCCATCCCCATGCACAATCGGATCGCACTGAGCGTTCTGGCGCTCTTTACCATCGCTTCCTGTAGTCAGAAAAAATCGTCGGATTCGACGGCGCCCTCGAGCGCTGCACCGGCAGCGTCGATCTCGCCGGCATCGGGCGGGAATTTCGTGCAAACGGTGAAAGATTCCAAACCGATCGCTTATTTCCGCTTGGAGTCGACGAGCGGAACCAGCGAAATCGGCGGAGCGGCGTATACCTCCACAAGCTCCGTCACAAACGCGACTCCCGGCGCTCCCATCGGCGTGGCGGACAACCATAGCGCGGTCTTCAACAATAAAGATGGCGCGATCACAACCACGCAGACCGGAGGTGTTGCGACAGCCGGTAGCATGATGGCCTGGGTAAAGCTAGCCGACCTCCCTTCGAAAAGCGGGCACATTCTTTATGTCGCCGGCATATCTCAAAATGGAAATGATTTCGACCTGCAGTTTGAGCAAGACGACGTATTGCGATTCTTCACCGCCGCGGGAGGAGCCGTGGAGTACAAGCCGGATCCCGCGAGCTTGGTGGGCTCCTGGCACATGATCCTTGCGACTCTCGATACTGGCTCAAAACAGCGAGCGATTTATTGGGATGGCAAGCTGGCCAAAGTTGACGCCAACGGAGGGTCGCCGAACAAGACCGGCGCATTTTCGATCGGCGAAAGCACCGTTTTCACGGGACGATTCTTCAATGGCGAAATCGACGAAGTCGCGCTCTGGAATCGTGCATTGAGCGGGGCGGACGTTCAGAACCTGTACAACTCAACGCATCCGTAGCTCCTCATGAGCCGTTTTGTCCGCCATCCGCGCGGAGTAATACCGGAGGGCGATTTGACCGAATTAGGAGGAACAATGAATTCCAACACCAAAAGAACAATTCTGATCGCCGCGGCGGTGGTGCTCGTGCCCGCGGCCATTTACGCGCAAGTGCATCCGCGCTACTTGCACGCGCGAACCGATCTGAGAACCGCG
>JASHRP010000562.1 GCA_030037375.1 Bryobacteraceae bacterium
AATACAAATCGCCTTTGGAATCGAACACCAGCTCATGCGGCGCGGAGAGCGATGCCTGCGTCGCCGGACCGCCGTCTCCGCTGTAACCGCGCTGTCCGTTGCCGGCGACATCTGTCACACGCTTTGTCGCCAGATCGATACGGCGCACGCGCTGGCTGCCGAGTTCGCACCAGTACAGCAGCCCGTCCGGACCGATGGTCATTCCGTAGGGGTTGTTCACCTGCGTTTGCGAGTAACCCGGCATGCCATCGCCGATCAGCGTCGTGACTGTCGCGGCCTGGCACGGCGTCCATGCGCCCGTCATCAACGCCGCAAACGATGCGGCCGCGAAAACAGTGATAGGCTTCATCAGTAATACTGTACTTTATGCCAACTGAACCAATCATGGACCTGGCGCACCTGGGTCATCTGGAGCTCCTCACACCGAAACCTCAGCAGAGCGTCGATTTCTTCGTCAATGTTTTTGGCATGACCGAAAGCGGCCGTGAGGGCGATTCCGTTTACCTGCGCGCCTATGACGATTACGAACGCCACACGTTGAAGGTGACGGCATCGAAGCTGCCCGGTATGGGGCACGTCGCGTATCGAACGCGCAGCCCGCAGGCGCTGGAACGCCGCGTCGCCGCGCTCAAGGGAACCGAATTCGAGATCGGCTGGAACAAGGGAGATTTATGCCACGGTCCCGCGTTCGTATGCCAGGATCCCGACGGCCACAAGATCGAGCTGTACTACGAGACGCAATGGTATGAGGCCCCGCCCGAACTTAAGCCCTCGCTCAAGAATCAGGCGCAGAGGTTTCCGGCCCGCGGATGCAACGTCCGGCGGCTCGATCATTGGAATGGCCTGGCGGTCGATATCGAGGCGAATCGAAAATTCTTCGAGACCTATCTCGGGTTCCGATTAACCGAACAGATCGTGCTCGATTCAGGCGTCGAAGCAGCGATGTGGATGACGTGCACCAACAAGAGCTACGATTTTGCTTATACGAAAGATCACACGGGCACCAAGGGCCGCTTCCATCACGTGACTTACGCGGTGAACAGCCGCGAAGAGGTGCTGCTGGCGGCCGATATTTGCCTCGAAAATGGAGTGCACATCGAAACTGGTCCGCACAAGCACGCGATCCAGCAGACGTTTTTCCTCTACGTCTATGAACCCGGCGGGAATCGTGTGGAAATTGCGAACGCAGGGGCGCGGCTGATTCTCGCTCCCGACTGGAAGCCGATCCGCTGGACCGAGGCCGAGCGGAAGAAAGGCCAGGCGTGGGGACTGAAGACCATCGAATCGTTCCACACGTATGGCACTCCTCACGTGGAAGTGACTCACTAGGACCGCGGCTTCGGCTAGCTACTTCTTCTTGGCCGCCGCGGCGTCTTTGAGGGCCTTCAAGTGCGGAAGGTCCTCATCCTCTTCATGGCACGCGGACTCGATTAGATCGCCCTTTTGGCGGCGGATTGGGAATGCGACCGTCCACGGACGCGTGTACACAACGGGATCAGTGATTACAGCCTGGTAGTTGATGGTATCGGGATCAGTTGGCGTGAATCGCTCGACCACATGCTCGGCGTAGCTGACGATGTCTCCGCCCTCATTCAGCCAGGTCTTGCCATTGAAGTTCGTGTTATCGACGACCAGCGTGTCGCCTTCCCAGTGGCCCACCGAATCGCCCTGCCACAGGCGCATGTTGTCGGGAAGATGGGTACGGTCCTTCAGGCTCACGATGCGCCACGCCACGCGCTCGTGAAGAAAAAGAATGTAATCGGATGTCTGAACGATGTGAAATGCTGAAGGCACCCAAAATGATCTCGGCACGCCCGCGGGGAAACAGTGCGCTGTCGGATCGTCGTAGCCGCGTTCCGTCAGTTGACGGCTATTCTTTTCCTCTCTCGCCCACGGCTGAAGTGGAAGCATGCCGTCTGACAGATCCTGCACCACTCCTCCGCGCCCGCCGCCGCGGCCTCCACCGCCTCCGCCCGCTCTCTCCAAACCTTGATTCGCGCCTCCGGCGTTGGATTGATAAAGTCCATTGAGATCCGGTTTGCCGTCGGCGGTGCGCGGAATGTTCGCCGCAGGCGGAGCAGGAGTCGCGGGTGCAACCGAAGCGGCCACCGTCATTGCCGGCGGCGCGGTGCCGTCGCCGGGATACCACGTCCGGTTCTCACGGGCGAATGCGCCGTTCGCCTCTTCCACTTCAGCTTGGCAAATGTATTCGTACAATCTATCGCGATCGGTCCGGCGCTTGAGGGGAAGGCTGATGGTCCATGCTTTGGTGAAAACCTTCGGATCTTCGATGGTCGCTTCGTATTGAATGGTGTTGGGATCGGTCATGCGGTAGCGCTCGACCACTTTAAGCGCGCCGCTGTGAAAATCTCCGGCCATGTCGAACCAGGTCTTGTCGTTGTTATTGGTGACGTTGACCACCAGCGTATCGCCCTCCCAGTGGCCGCGCGAATCTCCCATCCAGAAATCCAGATCCGGGAACGGCGCACTGCCGTCGGTGTAGATCAGGCGATAATCCGAAGACCACTCGAACGCCATCGCAACGGTCTTGGGAGTTTGAAAGATCTGGAACGGAAAATCGAGGTACATGATCCGCGGTACGCCAGGCATGAAGCATTTGTTGAGCGGATCGAGCTTCGCCCGGTTTTGAAAATTCTCCACCTTTTTCGCCGCCGCCCAAGGCTGATAGGGAATCGCGCCGCCAGCGACCACAGATCGCCCAGCCAGCATATTGAGCCGCGCGCCATGATCCTCGAGATCGGCCTCGGCGGTGCTGGACGCTTGCCAGATTCCCTGAAAATTCGGCTTGCCGTCGGCGGTGCGCGGCAGCGGCTGTTTCGGATCAGGCGCTCCCTGCGCGGCGGCGATCGCCGCGAACGAAAGGGCGG
>JASHRP010000563.1 GCA_030037375.1 Bryobacteraceae bacterium
GGCGCAGCGACATGGCGGAACGGGTCGAACGCAGCCTGCGCCGCGCGGCGCTATGGGAAGAGGTCAAGGACAAGCTGAACAAGAGCGCTTTCGATCTTTCCGGCGGGCAGCAGCAGAGATTGTGCATCGCGCGCGCATTGGCCGTTGACCCGGAGGTCCTGTTGCTCGATGAGCCGTGCTCGGCGCTGGACCCGATCGCCACGGCGAAGATCGAGGAGCTGCTGTTTCACATCAAGGACAACTGCACCGTGGTGATCGTGACGCATAACATGCAGCAGGCCGCGCGTGTCGCCGACTTCACCGGTTTCTTTCTGCTGGGCAAGCTGATGGAGTTCGACACCACGGAAGTGATGTTCAAGAATCCGAAGGTGAAAGCGACCGAGGATTACATCACCGGCCGTTTCGGTTGATTCACGGCTGCCAAGAGAGGACAATGCAATGGGAGTTCAGCCCGTGCCCACACAATTGCGCCATTTCGATCAGGAGTTGGAACAGCTAAAGAGCAAGCTGCTGGCGATGAGCGCGCTGGTCGAATCAGCGGTTTACCGCAGCATCACCGCCGTCGTGCAGAAAGATCGCAAGCTAGCCGAGGAGGTGCTGACCAACGAGGCGCGGGTGAACCAGATGGAGTTGGAGATCGACGATCAGGCGATCAGCCTGCTCGCCTTGCAGCAGCCGATGGCCGGGGATTTGCGGCTGATTACCTCCGCGCTCAAGATCAATAACGATCTGGAGCGGATGGGCGATCTTGCGGTGAATATCGCGCAGCGGGCGCTGGCCCTGATGGAAGAGCCGATGGTGCAGCCGATGATCGATATTCCGCACATCGGAGCGCTGGTGCAATCGATGGTGCGCAAAGCGCTGGACTCTTTTGTGGCGCGCGACGCGGAGCTGGCGCATAGCGTGCTCGCTTCCGACGACGCGGTGGATAATCTGCGGACCGCGTTCTTCCATGAGCTGATCAGCTTCATGCAGCGCGAGCCGAATCACATCCCACAGGCGTTAAATCTGCTGTCGATCGTGCGCAACCTGGAACGGATCGCGGATCACTCGACCAATATCGCCGAGGACGTGCTGTATTACGTTAAAGGCATCGACGTGCGGCACCACGCCGAAGCAGTTGCGGTGACGCGGGAACCGCGGGGCTAAAGGCGTTCGAATCGTTCCAATCCGATCCCTAGATAGATCCAAATTGGGGCTGGCGGCTCGCCCAGACGGTCCAACGCAGGATCGCTGCAGCGATTAATCCGGTGGTGACCCTGACAAGGATGCCGGCTACCTCGATCCGCTGCGGGAACGATTCTCGCGATCTGGCGTTTGCGCGGCCATCGGCGATTGGTTCCGGCGCTCCAACCTTACTGCCGAGTGACGTAAATGAAAAAGGCCCCGGTCAAGACGAACCCCACCCCGATGAGAAGCCATAGAAGCCTATTGACATGCTGAGATGTCTTCTTCGGCTCGCTTGGCCGTTGTTTTTCAGGCATGAGACTTCCTGATTTCGGTCTCATCCTGGGCACCGGACTCCCCGCCGATAGACCGAATACGGACACGCTGACCGGTCCTCAGTTCCTGTAGGAGGATCTGCCTGCCGTTGCGGAACCTCAGCCCGTCGCGATACGAAAATTCGTCGTCCGTCACCTGGATGAAGACGGCATCCTCGCTTTCCTCGAGACCCAATCGCATGCGCAGTTTACTTTCGACGGGGTCCAGCCGCACCGTGGCGCCAGGGGGAACGCAAACGGCCGTGGGGCCATCGTGCCGGCGGGGAAAAAACCAGCTCTTCAACTGAGGCCAGCAAATGCCCAAATGCGGCTTGGGACTTGGCTGCGCCGACACGTCCAACACGCCGGCGAAACCGGTGCATCCGGTCGAAAAGCGGTACGCGATAACTTCCTCGCCGTCGCGCGCGAGCCGGTTTCGAAATACGTACAAGGAATAGTCGCACATAGGTATTCACCTCTTTGGCCCTACTGGATTCGATCTAATGCCTTGCCCGCGCGCCCGGCCACATCGCGGGGCAGTGGAGAATAGTCGAGCCCGGCGGCAAGCTTTTGCCCGTCAGCCAGCACCCACCGCACAAAATCGATAATCGCCTGACGCTTCGTGCGATCCTCGATCCTTGCCGGAATCAAGAGCCATGAAAAGCTTGAAATCGGATACGCCGCAACCGTGGGCGCGTTCGTGATCGAGGCGCGAAAATCGTCCGGCATATCTTTGGCTGAAGCCGTCGCCGCTGCCATGATGCTGGCGCTCATAGCCTTGACGAAAGCGCCAGAGGAGTTCTGCACGAGGCCGTATTGGACGCGCCCTTGAACGGCATAGGTCTGCTCCAGATATCCGATTGCATAGGGAGTGCTGTCCAAGGCCGCCTCGACGCCCTCGTTAAACTGGAGAGCCGCGCCCACGGGAAATGCAACGGAGGCGCCTTTGCCGGCGCTCTTATTCCACTGTGGACTGACCTTCGAGAGGTAGTCCGTCCAAATGTACGTGGTGCCGCTGCTATCGGCCCGATGCAGGACCGAGATTTCCTTAGCGGGTAGCTGAACGCCGGGATTCGCCCGCGTTAGCTCGGGATCGTTCCATCGTTTGATGGTTCCGAGAAAGATCCCCGCCAAAGCGTTCGGTGTGAATCTGATCCCTTCTTTGATCCCAGGCAAGTTGTAGGCGGGAACGACAGCGCCCAGGACCACCGGAATGTGAATGACCTTCCACCGCGCTGTCTGGAGCTGGGCGTCGCTGACCGGGCCGTCTGACGCGCCAAAATCTACCAGCCCCTCAAGCGTGCGCGAAATCCCCTTACCCGATCCGACCGGGTCATAGGAGATCTGCACATCGGGATGGGCCTTGCGGTATTCCGCGGACCACTTGGTCAGGATCGGATAAATAAACGTTGATCCAGCGCTTGAGAGCGTTACCGGAGCGCCCGCTGCTCCGAAGGCGAGCAGGAAGCCAAGGGACAGACTCGAAGCGGTTTTGCGGCCGTTTGGCATGTTCGGCGCCGGTTTTCATTTCGAGAATAGTAGAAATATAGAATCATGTCAAGACGATTGTTGTAGAATCGTGGTGTCATGGGAAGCGCGATTCAGACCTGTCCGGACACCGGCAAGCCTGGGACGCGGCGCGGAAGAAAGACGAAAAAAGATCTCGAGCGCGTTGCTCGATTTGCGGACATGCTTTCGGCGATGGGGACGGAGCCCAGGTTGCGCATCATGCAACTCCTGTTGACGGCGCATCCCGAAGGGCTGGTCGTCGGCGATATCCAGGCCGAACTGGATATTGCTCCCTCGACTCTTTCTCACCACCTTGAGAAGCTTAGGATCGAGAGCCTGGTGACCGTCAGGCGTGATAAGAAATTCCTGCGCTATAGCGCGAACGCAGGGGTCTTGCAAGATCTGCTAGGGTTTTTGTTCGCCGAATGCTGCGGCCGGAGCAACGTCGTCGAGGCCGAAACGATCATCCGCCTTTGCGGATAGATCCCAACCCGCCGGCGAGCGCCACCAGTTCAGCCGCCGCCACAGTGCCCGGCATCAAAGCGTCGGCGCAACCCCGATCTGGAGTCGTGCGAACCGCCGGGGACCGGCCTGCGCCGTTGATGATGGTGCTCCCAACGACTGTCTCCCCGCGCCCAACGCTTAGGCCTCTAACCGGCAGCCGCGAAGGTTTTCTGAGCGTCGGCAACCGAAGGATACATCGCAAACAGATCCAGGACGCCGCTTACGGCCATTACAGTCTTAACGCGCTCGCTCACGCCGCTAAGAACCAGTTTGCGGTTTTCGCGCTCCCGGCTGACGTAAGCCGCGATCAGGGAGCCGAGGCCGGCCGAATCGATATACGGCACGCCGCTCATATCGACGATGAGCGTTACCGATTGGTCGGAGTGTGCGAACTCCTGGAAGGCGAACAAAGTGGAAAGAGTCAGCACTCCAGTGAGCGTGAGCACGCGCTGGCTGGGCGAAGAACCCTCGCGAGGGGCAAGCTGTAATTCATCTGTCGTCACAATGACGCAAAGTGTACCACGGAACTGTGAATGACAAGTTACGAAGACGGGCTACGGTGAGAATATCCAAGGCCACGCCAGACTAAAGTGACGTGCAGAGGATTTTGCTGGGTCTGGCGGGGATCATTGCCTTTATGATCATGCAGGCGGGAGGGCAGATCCAGATGCCGTCGCAGACGGTTCCCGGACAGACCAAAACACCGCCGCCGAAACCGGCGTCTAAACCGGCAGCCACTCCCAAGAGCCCCGCTCCAGGCGTTACCTCCGAACAGGACAAGCAAATCGAAGCGGCGATTCGCGCGAAGCTTGCGAAATCCAAGATTGGCAAGGACGGGTTCACGGTTCGGGTTCAGGGAGGCACTGCGTATTGGGACGGGACCACCAGCGTCGTCCAGCACAAGGGGTCGGCGACGCGGATGGCTAAGGCTGCCGGAGCTCACGCCGTGGTCAACAACATCAAGGTAGCGGACGCAGCCAAGCAAAAGGCCGCCGAGAACCTGGAACAAGGCCGCCGGCGCGTGCAAGTCACCAGGGGCGAACCGCGTAAGGACCAATAGCTTAAAACGCGGGGTAACATCGATAAGTCGATTGCCGTCCATAATCTGGATGACCAGACGAATTATGGTCCGTTTGGGTTTGGCTATGCCCTTGGCGGCGATCGCCATTCCCCGCCGCGTCTTTGCGAAGGATTTCTGGAACGATCGAAAGCCGGAGGAGTGGACCAGCGCCGAGGTCAAAGAACTCCTGAGCAAATCGCCGTGGGCAAAGGACGCGGCGATCACGGATAACGGCCAAGTAGGGAATTTGGGCTCGCCACGGTCGGCGCGGCGCGGCAGAGCGGAGACCTCGGCGGGCGGGACCGGAACGGCTTCGAGTTCGGTGCCGAAGATTACCTGGAAGGCAATCGTCCGGTGGGAGTCCGGGCTTCTTGTGCGCGACGCGTTGAAGGCGTCGGCACCGAAGGATTTCCAAGATTTCTACGTTTTGAATGTGGTCGGGAACATACCGAGCCCGGTTCCCTCCGGAAATGAGCCCGAGGACCGCTCCTCGATGGCGTACCTGAAGGAAGTGACAAAGCTGTCGCACAAGGGCGATGAGATCCACATGGCGCGGGTGGAACTCGCCCCAGCGAGCGATGTGTCCCCTGCCGGTACGCGATTCTATTTTTCTCGAATGCTGGCGCTGATGCCCGAAGACAAAGAAGCGGAATTCGTTACCAAGATCGGGCCCCTGGACCTGAAGTGCAAGTTCACCCTCAAGGACATGCTGTACAAGGGCGGGCTCGATTTGTAAATCAGCTCAGCTCAACTGCGCGTCCAAGGTGATCTTGGTGTTGTAGAGCTTCGACACCGGGCAGCCCGCTTTCGCGTTGTTGACTGCCGTATCGAACGCTTCCTTGCTGGCCCCCGGCACTGTGGCTTTGAGCGCCAGGTGGCTCTCCGTGATGCCCCATCCGCCGTCCTTTTGTTCCAGGCTAATGGTGCAGGTGGTTTCGAGACTCGATGCGGTGAGGCCGGCTCCAGCGAGCTGCGCGGAAAGCGCCATGGTGAAGCATCCGGCGTGAGCCGCGGCAAGCAGCTCTTCCGGGTTAGTGCCGGCGCCGTGCTCGAATCGGCTGTGGAAAGAATACGGCGTAGTCGAAAGGGTTCCGCTGGCGGTCGAGAGCGTGCCTTTTCCGCTCTTCAGATCGCCTTGCCAGTGCGCGCTTGCCGAACGTTGCATGATTTGGGTCTCCTGATTCTGAGGTTAGGAATGCTTGCCTGGTTGGTATGTGCCGGAAACCGTGCGGAAGGAAATCGCGAGACGGTTCCAGCCGTTAATGGCGACGATGGCCATGGTCAAATTCACAAGTTCGGACTCGCTGAACTCGGTCTTTACACGCTCGAAAATATCGTCCGGAGCATGGGAGGAGCTGATTTGGGTCACGGCCTCGGTCCATTCTAGCGCGGCGCGTTCCCGAGGACTAAAAAATGGCGTCTCGCGCCAAGCGGTCAGAGCGTAAAGGCGCTGCTCGGATTCGCCCTCGGCGCGCGCATCTTTGGTATGCATATCGATGCAGTAGGAGCAGCCGTTGATCTGTGAGGCTCGGAGGCGCATCAACTCCAGCAGCGGCTTCTCAAGGCCGGATTCGCGGACGAATTTTTCCAAGCCCCACATGGCATTCCGCGCTGCGGAGCTTAGCTGGGTCAGGTCGATACGAGGTTCCGTACTTCGAGTAGAGCGTCACCCGGGAGGTTTCGTAACGCTCGTAATAAGATGAAAATGAGTGTTTCCATCTTTGTTCACGATCCGGGGTCTTCCGGATATGGTCGCCTTTTTCCTGGTGGCGTCGACGCAGACGGCGTTTGCCTGGGGCTTACAGCGCCGGCGCCCGGGCAGATCCAAGCGCGCGATTACGGCTGCATGGGCCATCTCGATGGTTGTGCTGATCCTCGGGGTGATCCTGAGGTCGACGAGAGTGGCGCGGCACTTCCCGGCTTGGGCGTCTGGGTGGGGCCGCGGAGCGGCGATCGCGTGGGCGTTGATGTCCGTTCTGATGATCGGCTGTTACGAGCTGGCGCGGCTGATCGCGCGGCCCAGCGCCGATCACAATCCGGCGAGGCGCGACCTACTGCGAGCGTTCCGCTGCGCGTTGCTGGGAGCGCCAATCGCAGCCGTGGGCTACGGTACTTTCGTGCAGCGGTTCCGGCTGAGGTTGCGCGAGCAGAATATCGCGATTCCCGGCCTTCCGGCCGATTTGGACGGGCTGCGCATCGCGCAACTCACCGATATTCACTTGAGCCCGTTTCTGAGCGTTCGGGAGTTGGAACGGGCGGTCGTGATGGCCAATGAAGCTCGCCCGCATCTGACCTTGGTAACCGGCGATCTGATCACGAGCGGGGCGGATCCTTTGGACGATTGCCTGCGCAACCTGGCGTTTCTCAAGGCCGACGCGGGCGTGTTCGGCTGCATGGGGAACCACGAAATTTATGCGGACACGGAATCCTATACGGAGCGGGAAGCGGCACGCCTGGGGATGAGCTTTCTGCGCCAGAAATCCAAGACGCTCCGATTCGGGGCGTCACAGCTGAATCTGGCTGGAGTCGATTATCAACGGTTTAACAAGCCCTACCTTAAAGGCGCGGAGAAGTTGATCGTTCCTGGAGCTTTAAACGTGCTGCTGTCGCACAATCCCGATGTCTTTCCGGTAGCGGCGGCCAAGGGATTTCCGCTTACGGTGTCGGGGCACACACACGGAGGACAGGTGCGGGTGGAGATTCTGCGCCAGGATCTCAACGTCGCGCGGCTATTCACACCGTACGTCGACGGGTTGTACCAGAAAGGCGAGTCGTCGATATTTGTCTCTCGCGGGATCGGGACGATCGGGCTTCCGGCGCGATTGGGGGCGCCGCCGGAAGTGGCGTTGCTGAAACTGTGCCGTACCTGATCCTCAGCGATATTCATTCAAACCGCGAGGCCTTGGACGCAGTGATCGAGGACGCGCGCGGTCTGTACAACAAGGTCTTGTGTTTGGGTGACCTTGTGGGCTACGGGGCCGATCCGAACTACGTAGCGGAATGGGTCTGCCGGAATGCGACGGTATCGATCCGCGGCAATCACGACAAACTTTGTGTCGGAGCCTACGACGACGAATCCTACAATCGCGCGGCTCGCCTTTCGGCGGACTGGACGCGGACTGTCCTGACCCCCCAGAGCACGAACTTCCTTGCCAACCTCCCGCGGGGTCCGTTTCGCGTGGGGGACTTCGAGCTGGTGCATGGATCGCCACTTGATGAAGACGAGTATCTGATTCACGCCGGGGATGTGGCGATGGCTCGGGACGGCTTGGATACGCAGGTCACCTTCTTCGGGCATACCCATGTTCAGGGAGGGTTTCTGCTGGCACGCGGCGGGATCCGGCGGATCATTCCCGACGGAGTCCTGGAAGTGGAACTCGACCACTTGTACTTGCTGAATCCCGGATCGGTGGGGCAGCCTCGGGATATGGATCCGAAGGCGGCCTACGCGATCTATACGCCGGAGGCGCGAACCGTGGAGTACCGGCGCGTCAAATACAACATCGCCGGCGCGGCGCAGAAAATCCTGGATGCCGGTCTGCCGCCGGTGCTCGCGGCGAGGCTGTACGAGGGCGCGTAAGACTCCCGCACAGGCGCGGTGATCAGAAAAAGCTTAAGATATTCTAAGGCTCAAAATATTCTAAAGATGTCCTCGCACGAAGGTACGTTGCCTCAGGCATCCTCTTCCTCTTTAACCCCCAAAGTTGTCGTAGCCACGACGGTAGCTTTGACGTTTATCAGTTTCTGGCGTGGCGCTTCAATCGTCCTCGCGGATCTTGCGTCGTCCTGTTTTTATGCCGGGGGCGCGGCGGAGCAAGCGATTGGGAGGTCGGCGCCCTGGTTCGTGCTCGGCGTCATGCTGTTCAGCTTCGCGGTGCGCAGCGTGTACATGGAAAGCTGCGGCATGTTCGTTCGCGGCGGCGTGTATGTTGTGGTGCGCGACAGCATGGGTCCGGTGCTCGCCAAAGCCTCGGTTTCATCGCTGGTGTTCGATTACATTCTGACCGGTCCGATCAGCGTGGTGAGCGCGGGCCAATACATCGCGGCGTTGCTCAACGAAATCATGGACCTGCTGCACCAGACCTACCGTACGCCGGTGAACACATTTGCAGCAGGGTTCGCCGTTCTGGTGACCATCTACTTCTGGTGGGAAAACATCAAAGGCGTGCATGAATCGAGCGGCAAGACGCTGCGCATCATGCAGATCACCACCGTGATGGTGGGCATTCTGCTGATCTGGTGCCCGCTGACGATTCTGCTGAATGGCCGCTGGCATAACCTGCCGCCTGCGCCTCTGCCTCGCAATCTCACCTTTGCGAATGACGCGCAGGGATGGTTCAAGGGCACTTTCTGGCTGCAAATCCCGATGGTGGCCATTATCGTCGCGTTCGGGCATTCGCTGCTGTCGATGAGCGGATTCGAGACGCTGGCGCAGGTGTATCGCGAGATCGCCTATCCCAAACTCAAGAATCTGCGCATCACGGCGAATCTGACCTGCTGGTATGCGGTGATCTGCACCGGCGTGGTGACTGTGTTCGCGAGCATGATCATCCCGGACAATATCCGGCCGATGTACTTCGATAATTTGATCGGCGGACTGGCGATGAATCTCAGCGGTCCGTATCTGCTGCGGCTGAGCTTTCATATTTTCGTGGTCATCGTAGGCGGGTTGATCCTGGCCGGTGCAGTGAACACGTCCATGGTGGGCGCGAACGGTGTTTTGAATCGCGTGGCGGAGGACGGGATTTTGATCCCTTGGTTCCGCAAGCCGCAGAAACGGTACGGCACCACTTTCCGCATCATCAATCTGATCGCCATTCTGCAAATCGCGACGATTATTGGAAGCCGCGGCGACATGACGATCCTGGCCGAGGCCTACGCCTTCGGCGTGGTGTGGAGCTTCTTCTTCAAGAGCTTGGGCGTGATGGTGCTACGGTTCCAGCGGCACGATCAGGAGTACAAGTTCCCGTTCAACGTCAAGTTCGCTGGACGGGAACTGCCGATTGGGCTCTTCCTGACCACGATGGTCCTCGGGATGGTTGCGATCGCCAATCTGTTCTCGAAGGAGATTGCCACCAAGTACGGGGTGGCATTCACCATCATCTTCTTCGTCATATTCACGATTTCCGAGCATGTGAACCGGCGCACGCGGCATGAGCAGAAGGAACTCGAGCAGTTCAATCTGGATCATCAGGCCGATATCGACGGATCCACGCTGCGCGCCAGACCGGGATGCGTGGTGGTCGCGGTGCGCGATTTCCGGAGGATGGAGCACCTGCGGCGCGTGCTCGAAAAAACCAATCTGCGCAAGCATGACATCGTGGTGATGACGGTCCGCCAAATCTCTACGGGCGCGGCGGAGTACGATTTGTCGAGAGAGCAGTTATTCAGCGACTATGAGCGTGAGCTGTTCAGCCACGTGGTGGAGCTTGCCGAAAAAGAGGGCAAGACGGTGGAGTTGCTGGTGGTGCCGGGCGTCAATCCATACGACGCGATGGTGCACGCGGCCAACACTCTGAAGGCTTCGCGGCTGGTGACGGGAGTAAGCGCCCGCATGGAATCCGACGAGCTGGCCCGGCGGATCGGCTTGGCGTGGCAGAATTTGCCGGAGCCGCGTCACGCGTTTTCACTCGAAGTGATCAGTCCGGACCGGCCCTCCGTATTTGTAAACCTGGGCCCGCATCCGCCGCGGTTATGGCCGGAGGACGTGGACCTGCTGCATCAAATCTGGCTGGAGCTGAGCGAAAACTCGGATTGCGGTTCCCGGCTTCATCATCGCGATGTGGTGGGAGTCGCGCTGCGAAGGCTGCAGCGGGATTTGAATGGCGACCGCAGGCCGGACGCCGTCGACGAAGTACGGCGGGATATTCGCCGAGCGTAGGCCGCGGCTACCTCGGAAACAAATCCGGATTTGCGAAGATCACCTTCCACGGCCGGATATCCCACTTCACGAACACTCCCTGTTTGGCGAACGGATCGGCGGCGAGCATCGCCTCGACATCTTCCGCGGTCTCGGCGTTGTAGACCAGGAGTCCGGCTTTATCGTCGGTAAACGGGCCGCTGATGGCGAGGCGGTTCGTTTCGAACAGCCCCTTCAAATATTCTCGGTGCGCGGGCCGTGTGGCGGCGATCTTGGCGGTGTCCGGAGTGTATTCGATGAAGGCGGCGAAGAACATATTTAACGCGTTATCCTTTATGATTGCAAAACCAGCCTAACCAGTTTCGCAATTCTCTCACCCGCGCCGCATGAAACCATTGGATTGGCTGGTGATGTTCGCGTGGCTTTCGTTCATCGTCGGTTACGGTCTGTATCGAGGGCGCGGAAGCGATACGGTCAGCAGCTTTCTGCTGGCCGGAAGATCCATGCCGTGGTACGCGATGGGGCTCTCCATCATGGCGACCCAAGCCAGCGCCGTCACCTTCATCTCCACCACAGGACAAAGCTACACCGATGGAATGCGCTTCGTGCAGTTTTACTTTGGACTGCCGCTGGCGATGATCGTTCTTTCCGCGACAGCCGTTCCGATCTTTCATCGCGCCAAGGTCTACACGGCGTACGAATACTTGGAACAACGTTTCGATATGAAGACGCGCGCGCTGGTCAGCGCAATCTTTTTGATTCAGCGCGGCTTGGCGGCGGGATTGTCGCTTTACGCGCCGGCAGTGGTGTTATCGGTGATCCTCGGATGGCCGGATCGCGCGACCACGATTCTGATGGGCGCGCTGGTGGTGGGCTATACCGCTTTCGGCGGGAACAAGGCGGTGACGTGGGCCGATGTGCAGCAGATGCTGCTGATTTCCTGCGCTCTGGTGCTGGCGCTATTTATGGCCGTACACCTGATGCCGGCGAATGTGTCATGGTCCAACGCGCTCTCTTTGGCGGGCGCGGCGGGGCGATTGAACGCCGTGACCACACGTTTCGACTGGGACGACCGGTATAACGTGTGGAGCGGGTTGATCGGCGGAATGTTCCTGATGCTCGCCTATTTCGGGTGCGATCAGAGCCAGGTGCAGCGCTATCTCACGGGCAAGTCGATCGCAGAGAGCCGGCTGAGCCTTCTGTTCAACGCAATGGCGAAAATCCCGATGCAGTTTTTTATCCTGTTCATCGGAGCGATGGTCTTCGTGCTGTTCATTTTCGTCAAGCCGCCGCTGCTGTTTCAGCCAGTGGAGCTGAAAGGTGTTACCAACGACTCCCGGTACGCCGAAGTGCAGCGGAATTACGATCAAGCGTTCGATAAGAGGAAACAGGCCGCGGAGGATTATCTTTTGGCGCAACGCTCCGGCGGCGTGGAGGCGCAGGAACAGAGCCGTGGCCGCTTTAACGCTGCCCAGCGCGACCTCGATCAGGCGCATTTGGCGGGCGAGCATTTGGTGAGCAAGGATTTCGACGATACCAATTTCATCTTTCTCTCGTTCGTGACCAACTATCTGCCCACGGGAGTTGTCGGACTGATCATCGCGGTGATTTTCACGGCGGCGATGTCGTCGACCTCGGGCGAGATCAATTCGCTGGCAGCCGTGACCGTAATCGACCTGTATCAGCGGCATATTCGCAAGGACGCGAGCGACCGCCACTATCTCAAAGCGTCGCGCTGGGCGACACTGTTCTGGGGCGCCTACGCGGTGGTCTTCGCGCAATACGGGCGGAACTTCGGGGCGCTGATCGTCGCCGTGAATATTGTAGGATCTCTGTTTTACGGAGGACTTCTTGGAGTTTTCGTGTTGGCGTTTTTCTTCCGCAGGGTTGGGCCGAACGGGGCGTTCTACGGGGTGCTCGCCGGAGAGGCGGCGATTTTCGCGGCATTTCTATTCACTAAGATTTCATTTCTCTGGTACAACGTGGTGGGTTGTGTCGTGGTGATCGCCACGGCTCTGCTGGTTTCGCCAGCTTTGGATCGGGACGCGGCTCGGGCATAACGCATGCTGAAACTCAGGGTTCTGCGGAGGGTCTTGGATTCCGGGCTGGTGGCGATCGTGCGCACGGATTCGCCGGAGCAAGCGGCGCGAATCGCGGATGCGTGCGCGGAGGGCGGCGTGGCGGCGCTCGAGATTACGTTTACGGTGCCCGGTGCGGCCGATGTCATATCGAACCTCGCGAAGCGTTATCAGCCGGAGCAGATCGTGATCGGAGCGGGAACCGTGCTCGATCCGGAAACGGCGCGAATCGGAATTCTCGCCGGGGCGCAGTTCCTGGTGAGCCCGTCGCTCAACACGGACACGGCTCGGCTGGCGAACCGGTATCAGATCCCGTACATGCCAGGAGCGGACAACGTTCGCGACGTGGTGGAAGCCATGGAGTGCGGCGCGGACATCATAAAGGTGTTTCCGGGCGAGACGCTGGGCCCGCAGTTCATCAAAGCGGTGAAGGCTCCGCTTCCGCAGGCGTCGCTGATGCCGACTGGCGGCGTAAGCATCGAAAATGCGTCGACGTGGGTTCGCGCGGGCGCAGTGGCTTTGGGAGTGGGCGGAAATTTGATCGCGGGCGCGAAGTCCGGCGACTATGCTTCGATCACGGCTCTCTCGCGCCGATTCATCGAGGCGATCCGCGAGGCGCGCGCTGCATGAAGACCGGACGCGTCATCTCGTTCGGCGAGATCATGCTGCGCCTGGCTCCGCCGGGGTTTGAGCGATTCCTTCAGTCTCCGCAGTTCGTGGCCACTTTCGGCGGAGGCGAGGCGAATGTTGCCGTCGCCCTCGCCGCGCTGGGCGTCGAGTCATCCTACGTCACGGTTCTGCCGCAGAAGAACCCGGTTGCGGACGCGGCGATCGGCGAATTGCGGCGGTTTGGCGTCGATACGTCGCACATCGCGCATGGCAGGGGCCGGATGGGGATCTACTTCCTGGAGGCCGGGGCGAATCAGCGGCCGTCGCGAGTGATTTACGACCGCGAGGGAAGCTCCGTCGCGATGGCGCAGCGAGGAGTGATCGCTTGGGATGCCGTTTTTCAGGGCTCGGCCTGGTTTCATCTCACTGGAATCACGCCAGCGATCAGCGCATCGGCGGCGGAGCTGGCGATGGAAGCATTGCAGGCTGGGCGCGCCGCTGGGGCGATCGTCTCGCTGGACCTGAATTATCGCAAGAATCTTTGGAAGTGGGGCAAGCCCGCTGACGAGGTAATGCCGGAGCTGGTAAAGTTCACCGACGTGGTGATCGCCAATGAGGAAGATGTGCAGAAGAGCTTGGGTATCCAATCCGGCGCCGACGTGGCCGCCGGCAAGCTCGATTTGGCATCGTACGAGTTGCTCACCAACGCGGTGCTCAATGCCTACGCCAACCTGAAGGGAATCGCGATTACGCTGCGGGAGTCGAAGAGCGCGTCGAATAACGGATGGTCGGCGTGCTGGAACGACCGGAAAGCATTCATCGCGAGCCGCGCTTATAACATCACACATATCGTAGATCGCGTTGGCGGAGGCGACAGCTTTTCCGCTGGATTGATTTACGGAGTGCTGCGGCTTCCAGGCGCGAAGGACGCGCTGGAGTTCGCGACGGCCTTGAGTTGTTTAAAGCATTCCGTTCCAGGCGATTTCAGCCGCATCGGCCTGGATGAGGTCAATTCGCTGCTTCGCGAAGGTGGGTCGGGCCGGGTTCAGCGATAAAACGAACGCGCCAGAAGCCAAATTGTGACGGTCCAGGCATAGGCGAGAATGGCGTTGCGGGCCTTTTCGGCGTCGAGCCGTTTCACGAGCTTCGCGCCGAAATAGCCTCCGGCAATGCAGATTAGAGTCATCGGAATCGCCACGGCCCAAACGATGATTCCGCGCACGACGAAAATCAGCGTGGCGACGGTATTGGTGAGCGATCCGCATAGGATGCGCAAGCCGCTGGCTTGATGGACGTCCATTTTGGAAGCGACGGTATAGAGCACCAGTATCAGGACGCCCATGCCCGCGCCGAAGTAGCCGCCATAAATCGCGATAAAGAACTGGCCCCAGAGAAGCGTTGCGAAATGTGTGGTGACCGCGGAATGCGACTCTGCAGCTTTCTTGATCTTCCCGGAGAAGGTGAAGATCAGCGCGGCGGCGAGCATCAAATAAGGCACCAACCGCTCAAAGCCCTGCTCAGAGGTGTGCAAGAGCAGTTCGCTGCCGAACCCCGCTCCGAGCATTGCCGCCAAAATCATCGACCCTTGGAATCGCCAGCCGTGAATCAGGCGGTCGCGATAGATCCACGTGGAGGCATAGCCAGCGGGATTGAGCACGAAAGTCGCGGTGGCGTTGGCGATGACGGGAGGCACGCCCGCGAATAGCAGGGAAGGGAAGACCAGAAACATTCCGCCGCCGGCCAGAGCGTTCGCGCCTCCGCCGAGCATGGCCGCAAGCAGCATGATGATCCAGTAAAGCGGAGACGAGTGGGTCAGATTTTTTATGGTAGCAATGGAGCGTGGACGACAAAACTTTCAACGAACCGCGCCTGGCGCTGAATCGCATCTACACCAAGCTCGGCGACTCCGGCCAAACCAGTCTGGCGGGCGGTCAGCGGGTGCCCAAAGACGATCCGCGGATTGACGCGTTTGGGGTGGTGGACGAGTTGAATGCATTCATCGGAGCCGCACGCGTTTCCTGCTCAGAGGCGAAGGCCGGCCACCTTGGCGAGCTTGCGGAGATCCTGCGCCGCGTGCAGCATGAGCTGTTCAACCTTGGCTCGATTCTCGCCACTAAGCCTGAGGATGTGCATCCCAAGCAAGCTCGGGTGACCTCCGAAGAGGTTGAGCAATTGGAACGCGAGATCGACGCGGCGAATACCGAGCTCGCGCCGCTGCGCAGCTTCGTGCTTCCTGGAGGAACGCGGCTGAACGCGGACCTGCACGTCGCACGGACGGTGTGCCGGCGCGCGGAGCGGAGGCTGGTGGCAATGGCGAGGCAGGACGAAGTGCCCGCGGCCGCTATTCAATATCTCAACCGGTTGAGCGACGCTCTGTTCGTCTGGAGCCGGTGGGTGAACCACGTGCTCGGCGCAGCCGAAGTGCTGTGGCAACCGAATGAAGCCGCGTCCGCGATCAAGCGCAGCGAGTAGACGGGATGACGGAACGTACGCATCGTTATGTCGTGAGGAATCGCTGGACCGGGAACCTGGGTTCGGGTACGTCCGCATACACGGCGTATTGCCGGAATCACGAGTTAAGCGGCGACGCGAAGAGCGCGCCGATTTCAGGGTCGTCCGATCCGGCCTTCCGTGGGGATCCGAGCCGGTACAATCCCGAGGAATTGTTGGTTGGCGCGCTGTCGGCGTGTCATATGCTTGTGATGCTGCACCTATGCGCGGACGCAGGGATCGTCGTGACCGATTACTCGGATGAAGCGGAAGGCGAGATGCGGGAGCATGACGATCGCGGCGAGTTTACGCGAGTGGTGTTGCGCCCGCGAATGACGATTACCGACGCGGGTCGGATCGGCGAGGCGATGCAGCTTCACCATCGGGCGCACGAACTATGCTTCATCGCGCGGTCGGTTGATTTTCCGGTGGAGCACGAGCCGGTAGTCAGCGCGGCTAACGGTTCAGGATCTGCAGCAGCGCCGCGCTGATTTCCGGATACTTAAACTCGAAGCCGGCCCGCGTGGCTGCTTCCGGCAGAACGCGCTGGCTTCCTAGGAGAATCTCGGACATTTGGCCGAGCGCGAGCCGGAGCGCGAAACCAGGAATCGGGAGCACGGCGGGCCGATGGAGAGCGTGCGCCAGAGACCGAGTGAAATCTGCGTTCGTAACCGGGTGCGGAGACGTTGCATTAAGAACCCCGCGCAGCGTCGATTCGCGCAGCGCGAACAGCATCATGGCGCACAGATCGTCGAGATGAATCCAGGACATCCACTGCTCGCCCGATCCGATGCGGCCGCCAAGGCCGAGCCGGAAAGGGAGCAGCATCTTCTGCAGCGCTCCGCCGCCGGGCCCGAGCACCACGCCGATTCGCAGGCGGACCACGCGCACTCCTAAATTTTCGGCCTCCATGGCCTCGCGCTCCCAGGCGGAGGCAACCGTACCCAAGAAATCGGATGCGGCGGGCGATTGCTCGGTCAATATTTGGTCGCCGTGGAAGCCGTAATAGCCGACGGCCGAGGCACTGACCATTGCGTTAGGCGGGTGTTCCCGCAAAGCGCGGACCAAGGCCCTCGTGCCCTCCACGCGGCTCTCGAGGATGCGCCGGCGAGCCGCCGCGGTCCAGCGCTGGGCGACAGGTTCGCCTGAAAGGTGGATCATGGCCTCGCAGCCCACGAACTGCTCCGGGGTAACTGAGGAACGCAGGGAAACAGGCCGGACTGAATGGCCATGGGACTTGAGGATCTCCGTGAGGCGGCGGCCGATAAACCCGGAGGCTCCTGTCACGGCGACGTTCATGGATTCAGCATATGCGAAGATGGTCTCGATTATCGCTCGATGCGCTTCTGGAATCGCGCCAAACTATTGTGGAGCTTTCTCACCGGCCGCGAGCGTGTGCCCGCGTTGCCGGTCGAGTATATCGTCGAGACCACGGCGAAGTGCAATCTGTATTGCCCGATGTGTCCTCGCGAAACGCACAAGCAGCCGAAAGAGGACATGTCCGACGAAATCTTCGAGCGCCTGGTGCAAGAATCCCAAGGCGCGGCGGAGCATATGATGCTGATCGGGCTTGGCGAGCCGTTCATGGATCGCAAGATTTTCGAACGCATCGAGTTCTGCGAACGGCACGGTATCGCGACGCTGCTTTCAACCAACGGAACGTTCCTGGACGAGAAGAATGCGGAACGGCTGCTGGCATCGCCGCTTGCGCACATCACGCTGAGCTTCGACGGTGCTTCGAAAGAAACGTTCGAGTACTATCGCAAGGGCGCGCGCTTCGAGAAGGTCCGTGACAATTTTGTCCGCTTCGCGCGCATGAAACATGAGCGGGGATCGAAGATCCAGGTCGTCATGCAGATGGTGCGCATGCCGGGGAACGCTCATGAAGTGGAAGCCTTTCGCGAGTTTTGGAGCGCCGTTCCGGGAGTGGATCAGGTTCGCGTGAAGGAAGACGAGACCAATCTGGTGCAGCCGGGGTCCCGTCACGCGAGCAAAACGATGCGGCGATGCCACTACCTTTGGCGCGGCGCGATGTACGTCAAGCACGATGGCCGCGTGTACCCGTGCTGTCAGAGTTACGCGCTGGACGGCGAGCCCGCGGGAGATCTGAGAGAACGGCCGCTCGCGGAGATCTTCAATTCCGATGTCTTGAGGCGATTGCGCCGGTTGCATGCCGCCGGGCGTGGCGCCGAGGTGGACATGTGCTCACGCTGCTCGACACCGATCCCGCATCCCGTATTGGCCGCAGCGAGCTTGCTCCTTCCAGCGGAACGCGTGCGCCGCGCGCTGCCGCTGGTCGAGCGGCTGATTCGTGGGCGCAAACTCCCGCAACGGCTGCTGACCCCCGAGCGTTCCGGGTTAGTGCAAATCCAAAAGGACGCAAACACGGTATGATGAGGAAGCGATGACTGATGCCGCCCGGGCGGCGCAATCGCCGTTTTGTCCCGAGGGCGGCCAGGGAGGAAGTCCCTTGGAAAAACAAGCGCAAAACATTCAAGAAGCCTTTTTAAACAACGCGCGCAAAGATAAGACGTTTCTTACGATCTATTTGATGAGTGGCGTAAAGCTTTCGGGCCGGATCAAGAGCTTCGACAAGTACTCTGTCATTCTTGAGACGAACAACCAGGAGCAATTGATCTTCAAGCATGCGATCTCGACCGTGGTAGTGTCGCGGCCGTTCCATACAGCTCCTCCGCCCGCCGCGGCTGTCGGAAGCCACGCAGCCCCTGGCGCGCCGGTTGAGTCCGGCAGTTAGCCCTCATTGAAAGAAGTCGCACTCCTCGTCGGACTCGACATCACCACGCGCACGGGAAACCGCGGGCGATCGGCGACCGCTCATGATTCGATCGAGGAGCTTGCCGCGCTTGCCACGAGCGCCGGAGCAGAGGTAGCGGAATCTCTGATCCAGACTCGTCCCCGTGCCGATGCCGCGACCCTGGTCGGCTCCGGAAAGGTTGAGGAGCTGAAGGCGAAGATTCACCTGCACGACGCCACCGTGGTCATCTTCGATCGCGAGCTTACGCCGACGCAGCAGCGAAATCTGGAACGGGCTCTCGACATCAAGGTTCTCGACCGGACCCAGCTCATTCTGGACATATTCGCGCGGCGGGCGCGCACGCGGGAAGGCCAACTCCAAGTAGAGCTCGCTCAATTGAATTACTTGCTGCCGCGGCTGACAGGGCATGGCGCTGCGATGTCGCGGCTCGGCGGCGGAATC
>JASHRP010000564.1 GCA_030037375.1 Bryobacteraceae bacterium
AAGACGGCGGCGTACGAAGAGACTCGGATTCAGTTGGCGAAGAAGGGACTGGCGGAACTGGCCAGGTTCGATCCATCGAAGCTGAGCGACTCGCAGAAGTTGTCGGCCGACATCATGCGCTGGCAGTTGCAGAACGTGGTGGATGAGGAACCTTATCTCGACTTCGAATTCCCGCTGCAGCAGATGAACGGCGCGAATATCGGGCTGGTGGAAACGATGACGGTGCGGCATCCGCTAGCGAATCAGAAGGACGCGGAGAATTATGTCGCGGCGCTGGGGCAGGTGGCCACGCGGATGGATGAGGCAATCGCGGAAGCGAAGCGGATTGACGCGAAGAAGATTATTCCGCCGAAGTTCATTCTTCAAGCGACCATCAAACAGATGCAGAGCTTCGCGGACCCGGCTCCGGCGGCCAATCCATTTGTCGCGGTGTTCGTGCAGAAGATGACGGATGCGAAGGTGCCGGAGACAAAGCGGGAGGAGTTGAAGTCGCAAGCGGAGAAGATCGTGGCCTCGCAGATCTATCCTGCCTGGAAGCGCGGGATCGCTCTGCTGGAATCGCAGTTGCCGAAATCGAACGACGATGCGGGATTGTGGAGGCTGAAGGGCGGGCCGGAGGCCTACAAATATTTCCTGCATCGGTTCACGACGACGAATCTGACGGCTGACGAGATTCACGAGATCGGATTGAAAGAGGTTGCGCGGACGGAGGGCGAAATGGATGCGATTCTGCGGAAGCTGGGGCGGACGCAAGGGTCGGTGAAGGATCGAGTGGAGAAGTTGAAGCAGGACCAGGCGTATCCGCTGACGGAAGACGGGCGTGCGCTGATCATGAAGGACGTGAACGCGATCCTGACCGATGCACAGAAGCGTTCCGTGACCCTATTCGATAAGACGCCGAAAGCGCCGGTGGTGGCGCAGCCGTTTCCGCGATTTCGTGAGGCGAATGCGGCGGCGAATTACAATGCTCCGGCTCCGGATGGGTCACGGCCGGGCGTCGTGCAAATCCCGCTGCGGCCTGAGCGCATGACGAAGTTCGGGTTGCGCAGTTTGATCTACCACGAAGGCGTGCCGGGGCATCATTTCCAACTCGCGCTGGAAGTGGAAGACAAGGACTTGCCGCGGTTCCGGCAGATTCGCGCGTTCGGGGGGATCTCCGCGTTTTCGGAAGGGTGGGGATTGTACGCGGAGCGGCTGGCGGCAGAGTCGGGCTGGTACGAAGGCGATTTGGAGGGGCAGCTCGGGCAGTTGGACGCCGCGCTGTTTCGGGCTCGGCGGCTGGTGGTGGATACGGGGATTCATGCGAAGCATTGGACGCGGCAGCAGGCAATCGACTACGGAATTGAAGCGAGCGAGGTGGAGCGGTACGTCGTTTATCCGGGGCAGGCGTGTTCGTACATGATCGGGCAGTTGAAGATCGTGGAGCTGCGGGAGAAGGCGAAGCAATCGATGGGCTCGCGGTTTTCGCTGCAGAAGTTCCACGACGTAGCGTTCGATACGGGGACAGCTCCGCTGGAGATATTGGAGCGGCAGGTAGATGCGTACGCAAAAGCCGCGAAATAGGCAGGCTTTGAGCGCGGTGGCGATTTCGATCGGAGGTTTGTTTTCGATTCGCTGCTAAAAGCCGGTTCTAGGGAGCTCCCGATCCGTTTTATCCACAACGGCGTGGTTACCACACTAAGGCTCGCGGCGCTCCCCAATCGTCTTGACGTTGCGGCCTTGGTTGCCCGGGCGAAAGCCGCTAGGTGGGTTGGAAGCCGATCAGAGCGCCAACCTCTCTGGTCACAAAATAACCGGAGCGATGCCGGAGAGATGGTGAACCAAGGCGGCAAATTCTTGAAGCGGCGTGAGAAAGATTTGTCGGGCTGACGCGTGACTATTTGTCCGCTCGCCGCTTGGCGTGAGTTCCGACCTTAGAAGCTACTTTGCTGAAGGCATCCCATTTGGCATCGACTCCGGCGGCCGGAAGACCCTTGGCGTGATCTTCAAAGATCGCCAGGAGCTTCTCGGCGGTACGGTCGAGCTTCTTCCTGTCCATCGTCTTCAGTTTACTGTGGATACAGTACGCTGGGGGGCATCCGATCACGCGCGATATCATCTCGCCTCGACGAGGGCCTTCCACTCGGCGGGGGTTCGAGGCTGAGCATAGCAATTACCAATCACCAGCCAATCGATGCCGGAACGGAATAACCAGTGAGGGTTGCGACGGTCGCCATAGCGGATCGATTCTGTTTCGACGACGAAATCGCGTGAAAACTCGACCCGAGTTGCATCGGTGACTTTATCGATGGCGATCCCCACCAGCCGCCGCCCGATCAAGCGTCGAAGCACTCGATCCCGTCGTGCTTGTGGGTCAATTGATGAGGCTAAGGTCCGTCGGTTGAGTTTGAGGGCCCAAGCCGGGAAGCGGGCAAATGACGAGAGGCTGTATTGCCCGTCGGGGTAGACGGCGCTCCCCGCTGGAGGCCAACTCAGCTTACCGAGCTCGATAAACAGCGCGCTGGTATGGGTCGGTGAGATGTAAGAGATCGAGAGGCCCGCAATGGGACCTCGCCAGCGTACTGCTTGTTGGAAACGATGGCTAGAGCGATCCCAAGTCACGCTGGCTCGCCGTTAGTCGAGCCGCTCTGGGACGTTCTCGATGTTCTTTTCCCCGGCGGCCTTTCTCTCCATATACTTCTTCACCCAGGCTTCCCAGGATTTGCCGGCGGCGGGGTCGCGGCCGGTGAAGGCGAGGCCGGCGATTTCGGAGTAGGCGACGGAGATTTTGGAAAGCGGTCCACCCTTGCTGGCGGGGATCACGCGGACGAAGGAGTCCTTGAGCGTCTTGCCGGTGCGGCGATCGAAGATATAGCCTTCGATTTTCGAACCGTCGGTTTTGGTGATGGTCACGTCGCCGCGGTAATCGAAGGCTTTTTCGAGTCCGGTGCGCAGGGCTTCTTCAGACGCGGTGTCCCAGACTTGACCTTGGAGATTTTCTTTGGCGAAGCCGGGAGCGACTTCAAGCTCGTCAGGCTTCATTGACTGACGGTTTCGCGCTCAATTTGTACCAGATCGGCAGGATGCGGGACGTGCTCTTCGAGCTGCTTGAGGGCGGCTTGATCGGGATATTTTGAGAACAGAGTGCCGCGGACGGTGGAGAGGAAGCCGCGCAGGGAGTTGAACGTGTCATGCACGGCAGAGGCTTCGTAGCCGGAGTGCACCATGCAGTTGGCGCACTTGGGATTGCCGGATTCCGTGCCGTAGCGCTCCCAATTGGTGGATTCCATCAGTTCGGCGAAGGTGTCGGCGTAGCCGTCCTGCAGCAGGTAGCAGGGTTTTTGCCAGCCGAAGAGGTTGAAGGTCGGCATGCCCCAGGGTGTGCACGCGTAATCGCGCTTACCCATCAAGTATTCGAGGAATAAGGGCGAAAGATTGAACGCCCACTTGGCATTGCGATTCGACAAGATGGCGTTGAACAGGCGGCGCGTGCGGGCCTTGCCCAGGAAGTGCGACTGGTCTGGCGCTTTGTCGTAAGAGTAACCGGGCGAGAGCATCATGCCCTCCACGCCAAGCTCCATCATTTCATCAAAGAAAGCGCGGACGCTCTTGGGATCGGCTCCGTCGAAGAGCGTGGTGTTGGTGGTGACGCGGAAGCCG
>JASHRP010000565.1 GCA_030037375.1 Bryobacteraceae bacterium
GGAGCCCGCATCCGGATCGTAAACCTCGGCAGTCAAATCCGCGGGAATGACTTGCACGTTTTGGTACCCACCGACAAACAGCACCTTGCCATTGGGAAGAAGGATAGCGACCGGGAAAACGGCGGTCATGTTACCCGTAATCGTAAATGTGCCCGAGTTGGGATCGTAAATCTGGGCCCCCGTGCCATTGGTTTGAGTGATCAGAACTTGCTGGTTCAACAGTTGGGTGGCGCTGGCGGCGTAAGGAAAAGCGCTCCCCGGAGCGGCCGTAAACATTCCCGAGGGCCAGTCGTATATCTGGACTCCGTATTCGGCGATGAGGGTTTTGCCGTTGGCCCCAAGCAGGGTTGCGGACGGAAATTGCTGCGGCGTAGCCAGCGCGCCGGTAGGCGTGAATGTCCCAGCGGACTGAGCCAGGAGCGTTGGGACGATGGCGAGGACAGGCATTATCAAGCGAAATATTCTGAACATGTTGGTCTGTCCCTCCTACCGCTTCACCTGGCGAGGCATGCGAATTACGTTGGAGTACGGTCCGCCGCGTCTCCGAACATCCATGCTTAAATCCAGAGTGAAGGCAATCGCGCGTAGGACTCAACCATGAAGGGGTTTGATACGGGTTCGAACCCCTTGCAAGCCGCAGAAGACAGGGGCTATCCGCGATTTGATGTCCCCGGCAGACTTGGACGGGAAGCCGGCGTAGCGCGCTGGAATCTCTTCGCGCCAAGATCGGCTGATGATTGCTCGAAAATTATTGTGACAGGCCGACCTTTTGACGAAGGGCCATCACGCGTGGATCATCCCGTACAAACGCAAATTCCGGAGCTTGGAGGTCTCGCCCGACACGAACAGGGCCAAGAATAGCCATACGCTCAAGCGCTTCCAGGGTGCGAGCCCGGTCGCCGAGCCCCGCAAAGACCAGCGCTTCGTTGAATGGATTCGGCGCGATCAGCGCCAGCATCTTTTCCGCGTCGTCGCGGCGGCCGGCGCGTCCGTATGCGTAGCCCAAGTATCCGCGGTTCCCTCGATCGTGTAGGGGAGCCAAAACTTGCAGAGCTTCCTGAATTCTTCCCTCACCCAGCCTGGCACGGCCCAGGCATTCCGGCCTGGCCGGATATTCGTCCGGCAGCTTTTCGCAATAAATGGCAGCCTCATCGTAACTTCCGGCAAGCGTCAAGGTGTACGCCAAGTAGAATTGACGTTCAGGAGAAAGAGGATCGGATTGCGCCGCTCGCTTCGCTTCCCGCAGCGCTTCATCGGTCCTGCCCAGGACGAGGAGTAGGTACATTACGAAATCGCCGCGTGACGTGGCGTTGTTGGGGTCGAGTTCGAGAGCGCGGCGAAAGCTTTGCTCCGACTCGACCCAGCGTGAATCGCGCGCGTAAGCCACCGCGCGCGCGCTGTATGCCTCGGGTAGAAGCGGATCGAGCTGAACGGCCTTGTCCGCGTATGACCGCATGCGGTCCAACTTGTCGGTTTGCGATTCCAGCCCGGGGAACGTGCTCGCCAGGGCTGCAAGCGCTTTAACTTCACCGGCATAGGCAGGCGCAAATGCCTTGTCTTTCGCGATCGCCTCGGCGAATAAGGGAAGAGCCCGGTTGTAGACCGCCAGGCCTTCCTGATTCATCAGTGTTTCAGCGCGCAGGTAGGCATCGTAGGCTTCGATGTTCGTTTCATACCGCCGGCGGCCCGCGGCGAGCTTCAATCGCAGGCTGTTCACAATGCCGCGCGCGATTTCGTCCTGGATTGCAAAAACGTCCGTCAACTCCCAGTCGAATTTTCCGGACCAGACAGGGAAGTCATCGCGGACACGAACCAACTGGGCGTCAATTCGCAATTGCTGGCCCGCGCGGAGAACCGAGCCTTCCAAAATGTAATCCGCACCCAGCTCCTTTCCGGCCTCGTGCACGTTTCGCGGTTTGCCCTTAAACGCGAAGGACGAGGTTCGCGATCTGGGCGCGAGACCTTCGATGAGCGAGAGGTTTCGAATCAGCTCATCAGTCAATCCATCGGCGAAATACTCGTTGGACGGATCGTTGCTCAAGTTCTCCAGGGGCAGCACGGCGATCCCGATTGGGTCGCGCGGGTGAATACGCCACCATGCAATGGCGGCGAGCAGGATACAGCCAAGGGTGACTGCCGCCACGGTCTTCCAGGCCGGTTTCCGGCGCGAGGCCGATTCCTCTTGCACTCCGGCCGGCCGAAATGCCGGGACGTATCCCCCCTTAGGGATTTCGATCACGAGCGGATCTCTGCTGCCTTCGCCCTGGTAGTACTCAGCCAGTCGCGCCCGCAACCGTGCAGCTTCCGTCCGGACAATTGCGTCTTTCTTGGAGTCGTAACCGGGAGCGCGGCCGAAAACCTCGACTGCGATTACCGATTCCTTAACCTCGTCATCCCGGCCCTCAACATGCCGCTCAACCACAAACGTCAGGAACTGGGACAGGCGTTCATTGCGCGCGAATCCCGAGCTTGCCCGGATGCGCTCCAGTTGCCTCCGGGTTGCCTCCTGCTGTGATTCAACCGGGGACATTGCTTAAAGGGTACCTGCGTTTTCAAGGTCCTGCAAGCGTATTAAACCCCTGTCGTACCCCGCTTTCGTTGTGGTCCGAGGGGAGATCTTCCATGGTAGCTACATGCGGGCTTTTCCTTCGCTCAACCGTGGTCTGGCTCTCCCATTTCTCTGCGCTCTGTGCTGCATGCTTCAGGCTCAACCTGCCTCCGGAGGATTCGCGATCACGGGCCTGGACCCTGTAGGGGGGACCATGACCCTGCTGGCGAACGGACAAGTCTTGTTTGCGGGCGACGGCACGACAACGGCTCAGTTATACGACGCGTCCATGCTCACTCTTCTCAACACCGGATCGATCAGCCTTCTCAACACCGGATCGATGAACGTGGCCCGCACCGGCAGTACCCACGTTCTACTCCAGGACGGACGCGTTCTCTTCGCCGGGGGGCTCTTAAACAACCAACCCCTGACCAGCGCCGAAATCTACGACCCGGCAAGCGGAATGTTCACAG
>JASHRP010000566.1 GCA_030037375.1 Bryobacteraceae bacterium
AAGGATCTCCCGTCCGCCGACCGTCAAAAGGTTGATGAGTGGGCTTCGGACATCCGCGAGATCGAGAGGCGCTTGCAAGTCGCCAAGCTTTCCACCGGGGCGGTGACCGGCGAAAACGTTACTGTTCCCGCCGGCATCCCTGAAGCCTTTGACGATCACGTCAAGCTGCACTTCGACCTGACCACGCTCGGCTTCCGCATGGACGTGACGCGCGTGGCCTCGATGCTTTACGCGCGCGACCTAACCGGCCGCAACTATCCGATGTCCGGGACGAATACCAGCTTCCACGGCGGCTCGCATCATGCGGAGAATCCGGACCGGATCAAGGATTATTCGAAGATCAACCGGTACCACGTGGCTTGCACGGCGTACTTCGCCGACAAGCTGCGCAACACCAAGGAAGGCGACGGAACGCTGCTGGATCATTCGCTGATTCTGCATGGCACCAACATGGGCGACTCGAACCAGCACCTGCACTATGATGTCCCGCACATCCTGATTGGCGGCGCCTCCGGGCAGCTCAAGGGCGGACGCCATCTCGCGTTCCCGACCAAAACCATCACCACGGGGAATCTGCTGCTGAGCATTCTCGATTTCTACGGCATTCATCAGGAATCGATCGGCGACTCGACGGGCCGGCTGCCGGGTTTAGTTTAGGAACAGCGCAAGCACAAGTTCACCTACAGGAGAAGATAACGATGCGCGTTCGTTATATCGTTGCAGGCCTTGGAGCGGTTTTGGTTGCGTCCGTGGCTGCCTTCAGCGACGGCGGAAGCCCTGTTGCCGACGCAGCCGCAAGGGGGGACAAGGCGGCCATCAAAGCCTTGATCCAGCAAAAGGCCGACGTGAATGCGCCGCAGGCCGACGGCGCAACCGCGCTCCAGTGGGCCGCATACCGCAACGACGTGGATGTCGCGGACATGCTGATCGCGGCGGGCGCGAACGTCAAGGCTCCGAATCGCGACGGCTTCACGCCGCTGATTCTAGCCAGCATCAACGGCAGCGCGCCGATGATCTCGAGACTGCTCAAGGCGGGCGCGGACGCCAATGAGAAGGACCCGAACCAGGAAACGCCGGTTATGTTCGCGGCCCGTTCCGGCAACGTCGACGCGATCAAGGTTCTAATCGACGCCAAGGCCGACGTGAACGCGAAAGAGAAGCTGCGCGGCACCACCGCTCTTATGTGGGCGTCGGAGCAGGTTCATCCCGACGCCGTCAAGGCCCTGGTCGCGGCCGGAGCCGACGTCAGCGCGGCCACCAACTTCGATACCAAGGGCGCGCGAGCTTATCTCGCTCCCTCGGTCGCCGCTCGGCGGAATTCGGCGCAGGGCGCGGGCGGGCTCGGACAGGGACGCGGGGCCGCTGGGCGCGGGCGCGGCGGAGCTCCGGGAGCCGCTAACGGCGCGCCTGCGGCAAACGGTCAGCAGGTCGCCTCGATCGGCGCTCCTGCCGCGGGCCAAGCCCCCGGACCAAATGGCCCCGCACCAGCCGGCCGCGGCCGTGGACGCGGACGAGGGCCCGCTGGCGCGGGCGCCGCTGGAGCCGACGGCGAGGTCGACGTTCAAGCCTTGGATGACGCCGCTGCCGCAGCCTCATTCGGACGCGGGAACGATACCGACGGCGGTGGACTCACCGCGCTGGTCTACGCGGCCCGGCAGGATTGCCTGGATTGTGCCAGGGAACTGATCGAAGCTGGCGCGAACGTGAATCAGGTCACGCATTACGGATGGACGCCGCTGCTCACCGCGACCCAGAACCGCCACTACAAACTCGCCACTTATCTTCTCGAAAAGGGCGCGAATCCGAACATTCAGAACAACGGCGGATGGTCTCCTCTGTACCTCGCC
Organism: Bryobacteraceae bacterium; assembly: GCA_030037375.1. GTDB lineage: Bacteria > Acidobacteriota > Terriglobia > Bryobacterales > Bryobacteraceae > Palsa-187. Next base: position 1,848 of record JASHRP010000566.1, read on the forward strand.
ACCGATAACCGCAATATCGAAGGCGGCGATTATCCGGCCCGCAAGCCGGACATGGACCATCTCGACTACATCAAGACGCTGCTCGAAAAAGGCGCGAACGTGAACGTTCGGATCTGCGGAATTCGCTCGACTCCCACCAACTGCGCTGGCGACTCAACCGAAACCCGCACCAACTTCACCATGCAGTGGCTCCAAGAAGACGGAGCAACCCCGTTCCTGCGCGCCTCCCAATCCGGAGATGTCGACCTGATGAAGCTCCTGCTGGCCCACGGCGCGGACCCCAAGATTGAGACCGCCCATCACGTTTCGGCCCTCGCCGTTGCTTCCGGCATCGCGTGGGTGGAAGGCGTGACCTATGAATGGTCGCCCGAGCAGAATCTGGAAGCCGTGAACATGCTCCTCGATCTCGGCATCGATCCCAACATTCAGGACGACGACGGGCGCGCGGCTCTTCACGGCGCGGCGCATAAGGGACGCAATGCCGTGGTCGAGACGCTGGTTGCTCATGGCGCAAAACTCGACCTGCACGATTACGGCAGCCGCGACACGGTCAACGGCGACATGAAGGGCATCACCTGGGAACCGGTGCAGTACGCCGAAGGACTGGTCCGCGTCGGCGTGCAATCCGCCATCGCCCATCCCGAAACTGCCGCGCTGATGAAGAAGCTGATGACGGAGAAAGGTCTCGAAATCCCGCCGGACATCACCTCTTCGATCTGCCTGACCAAGGGCCTGAAGGGCTGCCAGTAAATTAACTCTAAGGTATGGCGCGGACACCCCGCGCCATATCAATTTTCCGTCGGCATCTTCTCCACGTGATCGACCACGATGGTGTCGAACGGAGCCTTGCGAGCCTGCAGCTTCAGTCCCAACTGCTGTACCGCCTGAAATATCGCTGAGCTCGAAGAATCCGCGCTATCGGCCGAAGGCGGAGCATCGCATCCCGGAGGAGGGCCGCCTCTGCCCGGTCCCCCTCCATCTGGCCCGCGACCACCAGGGCCGCCCGGTCCACCAGGCCCGCCCGGAGGCGGCGGCATGCCCGAGTTCCGCATCATGTTCTGCATCATCGAAAACATCACTTCCATGGGCAGCCGCAGCGATGCCTTGTAGGTCCCTTTGAGTCCCGTCCCGTCCAAGACCGGTTTGTCGAGGAACGGCGTTAGTGTGTCCGCCAGTCCGGCCATCGTCAGGCTCGTGAACTCCAACCGCATCCCGCAGCTTTCGTCCGGAGAAATTCTCGCTCCGCCCGCGCCGCCGTTGAACGCGACTGGACCTCGGCCGCCCCGCCCATCGCCATTCGGTCCACCGCCGTCAGGACCACGGCCCCCTGCCCCAGGAGGTCCGCCTCCGGGAGGTCCGCCGAACGGAGGGAAGAAGCCCGGCAGACCCGGAGTTGCGGACGCCTCATCCGAGGAGCCGTCACTCGGCTTCTCCCCAGGTTCGAGCTTCGATCCGCCCTTCCCGACGGTAAGCTCGTACACCGGCTGCTCGCGTTTTTCATGGTGCACACTCAACTTGAATCGATCGATCAGAAGAGCCCGCATCATCTCGGGAACCTGATCCTGCGATGCGCCCTCAGGCAGCCTGGCGGTAATGTTCCATCGCGTCTCGCGCATCGACGCCGGGCCGGCCACCTGAAAAGACTTCACGCGGTAAGCATAAGGAACCAAGTCGGCCAGCGTGACGAACTCAAAGTCGGCGCTCTGTCCGTCGATCTTGGTGCCCGTGCGGAACTGCCCGGACCGCATCGTATCCGGCGTCGGCATATTTGCCGCCTTTATTGCCGCAACCTCGAACGCCGGAGCCGCTTGCGGGGCTTGCGCCACGGCGATCCCCACCAGCAGAACTGCGCCCCAAACGAATCCCGCAATCCTCACCCCGGCCTCCGGTACGAAAACGTTCTACGTAAAAAGAAACGTGGCGATTCCGATAAAGTTGCGTGCCTTAACTCTTCTTTACATCCAGCTCGGATTCGGCCCGCTCGGATTCGATATAGCGATCCGCTCGTGAGTCCTGCTCCGCATGCGCCTCGGGCAGCGGCAACTCGATCAGCACGCGGAGCCCCGGTCCAGCGTTCTCCAAGCGCATTGAGCCATGATGCATCGCGATCGCGCGCTTGGCGATTGCCAGCCCGAGGCCGACTCCGCCGGTCGAGCTATCCCGCGAATCGTCCACGCGAATGAAAGGCTGTCCGAGCTTCGTGAGGAACTCCTCCGGCACCCCCGCGCCGTAGTCGCGAATGGTGACGTGAGCCTGCTGCCCTCGCCCGTCCACAACGACATTGACGCACGAATGCGCGGGAGCATAGCGAATCGCATTGCGCACGATGTTTTCGAAAGCGCGCCTCAGCAACTCTCGATCTCCCGAGACAACCGGGTTGCTTTTGGCTTCAACTACCACTCCGCACCCGCGCGCATCCGCCTCAATCCAGCTATCGGAAGCGATCTCCCGCAGCACGTCCGCCACGGCGAACTCCTCTTCTTTCCTCGCCAGCGGATCGCCCTCGCCGCGAGTAACCTCCAGCAGCGTGCCCACCAGGCTGGAAAGCCGCTCGATCTCGCCCTTGATGCGCGTGAGTGCGGCCTCGCGATGCTCCTCCCGCCGCGCGAGCTCCACGGCGAAGCTCATTCGAGCCAATGGTGAACGAACCTCGTGCGAGACGTCCTGAAGCAGGCGCCGCTCCGCCGTCAGAAGCGTGCTGATTCGCTCCGCCATCCGGTTAAACGATCTCGCTAACTCGCCGATCTCGTCCCTCCGTTTGGCGTTTAGGCGGACGGTCAGCTCTCCTCGCCCAAAGCGATCCACTCCGCGCACCAGCTCACGTAACGGCGACGCGATGCTCAGCCCCAAGGCCCAGCAAACCAGAGCCACCGCGCCTAGGATCAGCGCGTAATACGGAATCAGCGTCCAAGGCTCGAAGGGCGGCTTCAGAACCGTGATCAGCAGATAACGATTGTCCGGGGAGGCCGTCGCCACGACGATGTGCCCGTCTTTCGGAACCGGAGCCGACCAGCGCGAATGAACCAAATCCAACAAATCCGCGCGGCTGGTCCCGGAAGCGAGATCCCGTCCCGCGGGATCGACGAGATAGCGCGGGTCGCCCAGCGCCTTGTTCATCTTGTCCAGATACGCCGCCAGCTTCGCCGAGCCGCCGGATTCATATGCCTCCGCGCCATCGCGGAGGATCAACGCGTCGATGCGGCCCATGGGACCGCCGCGGCCAGCCGCCCGAGTCTCCACGAATCTCGAAACCATGGAGAACGCCAGCAGCGAGAGCATTAACGTCGCGAAGCACCACATCAGGATTTTGGCGTAGACCGATTTCACTTTCGCTCGCTCGCTCCCGGCGCGAAGAGATAACCCGTTCCCCGCACCGTCTGAATCATCGCGGCCCCTTCCAGTTTCCGCCGCAGGTGGCTAATGTGAACGTCAATGGACCGGTCGTTCGGCATGAATGTCCGCTGAAAGACGCTCGCCGCGACTTCCTCTCGCGAAACCACTCTGCCGCTCGACCGAATCAAGAACTCCAGCAGATCGAATTCGATCGTGGTCACCGGCAGAGCTTGATCGCCGTTCCACGCTGTTCGCGAGTCTAGCTCGACTCTGAGGGGTCCCGATGTTAGTGCTTCGCGCGGAACGGTGTCGCCGGTTTTCGATCTCCTCCAGACCGCGCGCATTCGCGCGAGGAGTTCCTCCGGGCCGAACGGCTTTGGCAGATAGTCGTCCGCTCCGGCATTTAGGCCCGCGACCCGGTCCTGCTGCGCGGTTCGAGCGGTCAGCATGATCACCGGCACGCCGCTGCGCTTGCGAAGCTGCCTCAGAACTTCGAACCCGTCGATCACCGGCAGCATCACGTCCAAAATCACTAAGTCGAATTCACCCTCCAAGGCGCGCGCCAATCCCTGACGCCCATCGTGCACGGCTACGATCGCGCAGTCATACGTCGCGAAGAAGTCCCGCATGAGCGCACAGAGATTAACATCATCGTCCACCAGGAGTATGGACCTGTGCTTCGGACCGCCATTTGCCATCTACCACCGTTCTAGCGCAAACATCGAGGCTTCGCTGGGCGCTTTACACTTCTTAACGCTCCCCGCGGCACTCAAGAGGTCCGGCCTAGCCTGTAGGACTTCGATTTTCCATGCTTTTCTGCAAGTTTTCTAGTCTTGCTGTAACCACGGCCGTATTGAGGAAAGTATTATATAAGTGAGGGCGGGCGACGGGGGTGTTTGTACGCGGCGCTCGCGCGCGGGGTAAGCGGATGCGGCCGAGAGTTTATCTTCTTTCAATCCTTATACTTGCTTCTATTTCTGTAATTTCCTTGGTGGCCCAGCAACCGGCCGCCATCGATTACGGCAAACAGGTCCAACCGATCTTCGACAACAACTGCACCGCCTGCCATATCGGCAACGAAGCGTCGGCCGGGCTGCACCTCGACTCAGCCGCAGGGCTGATGAAGGGCAGCGGGTCGGGCGGGGTGATCGTGCCCGGTAAGTCCAAGGATAGCCTGCTGATCCAGCGGATTTCCGACACCACCGGCAATCAGATGCCGCCGACCGGACCGCTTTCGAAAGATCAGATCAAGATCATTACGGACTGGGTCGATCAAGGCGCAAAACTTGACGTGCCGGTCGAAGTGACCGCTGCCGCTCCGGCCGCGCCTGCCGTTCCTCCTCCGCCGTCCGTCGCGGCAATCACGTCTCCGGCTCAGGAACGGTCCTACTTCCAGGCCTACTGCTTCAAGTGCCACAGCGGCCCCGAGGCGCAGATGGGCATGGGCATCGACAAGCTGGACACGGCCAATGTCGAAAAGAATGCAGAGAAGTGGGAAAAGGTCGTGCGCAAGCTTCGCGCCGGGATGATGCCGCCGTCTGGCCAGAAGCGTCCCGATCATCAAACTTACGAAGCGATGATCGTCTATCTGGAGAATGAGCTGGACAAACATCGGATAACGCAGCTTCCGCCTCCCGGCCTGCATCGCCTGAACCGCACGGAGTACGCCAACGCCGTTCACGATCTGCTCAACCTGGACATCGATCCTTCGAAGTTCCTGCCCTCGGATGATTCCACTCGCGGCTTCGATAACGTCGCTGGCGCTTTGACTTTATCGCCGGCGTTGCTCGAAGGCTACGTCACGGCGGCTGAAAAGATCAGCCATCTGGCGATGGGCGATACCAATGAAGCGACCTCCAAGATTTGCCGGGTTCCGGAAGACAGCTCTCAGGACTATCACATCGACGGCATGCCCTTCGGAACGCGCGGCGGGCTGATTTGCAACTACGAATTCCCCTCCGATGGCGACTACGTCTTTAAGGTCTACCCGATCAATCAGGGCCTGATGGATAACGACCGTGCTTTCGGCGAGATTCGCGGTGAAAAGCTGGAACTGCTGATCGACGGCGAGCGGATCAAGCTCTACGATTGGGATCGCGAAGTCGGCAGCGGCGCCCCGGTGCACGGCGGCACCGCCGACGTTCATTTCCATGTGACCGCGGGGGCGCACAAGGTAGTTGTTACGTTTCTGGCAACCGATCTTGCCCCCGGCAGCGATTTGAACGAGCATTTCAAGCGCAGCACCATCGAGACCGGCGGACTGCCCGGATTCAAGTTCTGGCCGCACGTCGGCAAGCTCGACATCATCGGGCCGACCAAGCCCGAGGGCGCTACGCAGTCAGCCAGCCGCGACAAGATCATGGTCTGCAAGCCGGCCGCTCCTGCTCAGGAAACAGCCTGCGCCAGGCAGATTGTCTCGACGCTCGCCCGGCATGCCTTCCGGCGTCCAGTCACAGCTCAGGATACCGATAAGTTGATGGCCTTCTATCAGCAGGGCTACGCGGATGGCAAGTTCGACGGCGGAATCGAGCGCGCGCTGGAGCGCATCGTCGCCGATCCGGAGTTCGTCTTCCGGCGCGAAGCGGAACCAGCCAACCTCGCGGCAGGGAAGACGTGGCGGATCAGCGACCTGGAATTGGCGTCGCGCCTATCTTTCTTCCTGTGGTCCAGCATCCCGGACGATCAGCTTCTGAACCTCGCTGCGCAGAACCGGTTGCATGAGCCGGCCGTGCTGGAAGCGCAGGTCAAACGCATGCTGGCCGATGCGAAGTCGGACCAGATGGTGGTGAACCTCGCCGGCCAGTGGCTGAACCTTCGCGCCATGGCCACCGCCTTCCCCATTCCCGGCACGTTCCCTAACTGGGACGACAACCTCCGGGCGGCGATGCGCAAGGAAGCCGAGCTGTTCGTCGAAAGCATCGTGCATGAAGACCGCAGCACGCTCGACCTGCTCGATGCCAACTACACCTTCTTGAATGAGCGCCTGGCGAAGCACTACGGCATCCCCGGCGTCTACGGCAGCAACTTCCGCCGGGTGGAGCTCACGCCGGAGTTCGATTATCGCCGCGGCTTGCTCGGAAAGGGGGCGATCGAGACGGTTTCCGCATATCCAAATCGGACCACGCCGACCGTTCGAGGTAAGGACATGATGCTATTCTTCCTCGGGATCGGTCCGCCGGATCCTCCGCCAAACGTGAATTTCCCGGCCTTCGACGCCACCGCGACTCATACGCTTACCAAGCCGACCATGCGTGAGCAGGTAGAGATGCACCGCAAGAATGAGCCTTGCGCAACCTGCCACAAGATCATGGACCCGATCGGCATGGCGCTCGAGCACTTCGATGCCATCG
>JASHRP010000567.1 GCA_030037375.1 Bryobacteraceae bacterium
GTCCGGATGGGGATTTTGTAAGCGTTTACTTCTTGGCGGTGGACCTTCTATTTCGCGCGGAGAGTCCCGTGGCGGCTGGAATTAGGCCGAGAACGAGGCTTTCCTGAACAAGGCAGGCGTCGGCGCCGGACTTTCGCGCCAAGCCATTCAACTCGCGGAACGGGAAGATCAGGATTAATTTCGAATCGGGGCTGGACCGCTTGATCGAAGGGGCGACGGCGCCTGCCGGAGTGGTCACCGGCTTGACGCTAGCGACAATCAACTCAGGCAACACGCGCGCTGCTGCGACTTCCAGGTCCTGCGCTTTGGAATAGCTTCCAACGACTCGGAACTCAGGGCGGGTGTCGAACAGATAGCGCAACAAGGTGGAAAAGGCCGGAGTTCCTCCGATGAGCACCTTGATTTTGCGCATGAGCCGTCCTTGTGTGAATCGGCAAGGTCGTCCTCTCCGGAGCGAGGCACACGGCGCCTCCGCGACCTCACTCTTGTTTCGGCAAGGACCCCATGACCGTGGCCGGCGCTCCGGCGCGCGGCGTTCGCACACGCGCCGGAGATACCCCTCCAAGGTTGGGCTAGCAGCCCAAGCCAAAACCAAAAACTAGATTGAAAGGAGATTATGCAGGGGCGGGAGGTTTGGAAGAATTAGGCAGGTTCCCTAGGGTTTGCCTATTAGCACCCTAAGAGGCCAGCCGGGGAAATCGGTGGCGAGACCTGCTACTAAACAGGTCAGAGCAAAATATGCTCTGCGTGCAAATTTGTGGGTCCTAAATGTGGACGATCTTGCGGGCCTTTGCAAAGGCAAGCCCTAGCCTTTTGGCGAGAGACGTATCTCATAGAACACGCGGGAGTTATCGGGCGTTGAAAGGGCGGCCGATGGCGTCAAAGTTGCTTGAATGACGGAGTGTTGATCGTGCGTTGTTGACCATAGCGTCAATGGAGGGCCCTACATCATGTTCTCTTTTCCGCGCCAGCGGTTTCTACTGGCATTAAGTCTCCTCGCGTCTGCACCCTTAGGAGTAGCGCAAAGTACCGCGGTAACTCAGATCCTGTACAACGACCCTAGCATCACCTACACGGGCGTCTGGTACATGAACTACGAGACTCCGAACATTGGAGGCAGCTCGACCCTAACAAACGATAAAGGCGCGACCGCCGTGCTCAGCTTTACCGGCACGGGAATTACGTGGCTGGGAGTGATGGATCCCTATTCGGGAATCGCGCAGCTTTATCTCGACGGCACGCCTTACACGGTGGATACATACGCCGCCAACACCGAATACGCTCAACCGCTGTTTTCCGTGCACGGACTAGCCTCGGGAACGCACACTCTCTCCATTGAAGTCCTGCATGAGCGAGATGGCGAGACCAGCGGATCCTGGATTTGGATCAATGCATTCAATATCGAAAACGGCAACAGTGTGACCGGCGGAGTAACCGCGTCGCCGGGATTGATTCAGCAGAACGATCCCTCGATTACTTATTCCGGCAATTGGTATCTGAATACGAATCCCGCGATGAGCGGCGGTTCCGCGGTGCTGGCGATGGACGTCAACTCGAGTGCGACCATCACGTTCAACGGTACCGGCATCACCTGGATCGGATATCAGGATCCATGGTCCGGAATCGCGAATGTCTACGTGGACGGACAGCTACAATCGCAGCCGCAGGACACCTATTCGGCGGTGGAGAAAGCGCAATCGAACATTCTCACGATCAGTGGACTGACTTCGGGCACGCACACGCTCATGATTGTCGTCACGGGAACACACGACGCGGCGTCGGCTGGCGCGTGGATATGGATCGACGCATTCCAGGTCATTGGATCTAGTTAGTGTCTCTTTCAACGGACAGCATGTAAATCTCGGGGGATCGCAGGAAGCGCCCCGCTGCCCGGTCCGCGGCGGCGCGCGGTTCTCTCGGCTCAACCGCTATCTCGAAGTGTTGATGCAGCCTCATCAAGTGAGACCGCGCTGGTTGGCGGCACTCTGGCGCAAAGGAGCGCCGATCGGCACGCAAATACAGTCGGATAAAACCCGCCGTCCACGCAGTGCCAGTTCTGCTGTCGAATCACGCGGGCTCGTAAGCTGAGTACGATGCACTCAGTCTGTGAGTAAGCGCCAGCAGGCTTTGTTGCCCGATCAGGAGATGGCGGAGATTCAGCGCTTGGCGAGGCGCGAGCGGCTCACGGTGCGGGAGTGGGTCAGGGACATCTTGCGTGACGCACGCGAGCAACGGCCATCGAACGACCCCGAAGGCAAGCTCAAGGCCATCCGGCGTGCGTCGAATTCTCGTTCCCAACTGCGGATATTGAGCAGATGAATCGTGAGATTGAGCGGTTATCAAGCTTGATCTTCATCGATTCCAATATCGCGATGTACCTCATCGGTGCGCCTCACCCACGCAAGAGCGAGGCGCAACATTCCAACGGCTGTTAGCTGTCGTGGATGAGGTTCTCGCAATCGCGCGGCGGAAGTTTGTCGACGGGGTGAAAGTGAATCCACAGGACGGCGCGGCCATCGCGAGGGTCACGCGCATGGATGCGTTGTTTTTGGTCGATCGCCACGCACGCGAACAACAGGTGAAGGCGGAGGGAGCGCACAGCTTTGCGCCGCGAGCACGCGGAGGCATGGGTGGACGAGATTCATTCCGAGTGCACGAAGCTGCGCGTGCAACTGCTTCCGAAAAGCGCGCTGGGTGAGGCCGTCAGTTACACCTTTAATATGTGGGCCAAGCTGCGCCGCTGTTTCGATCACGCCGAGGTCGAGCTGTCCAAAAATATCGCGGAGAACTCCATGCGGCCGGTGGCGCTGGG
>JASHRP010000007.1 GCA_030037375.1 Bryobacteraceae bacterium
GAGATCCTGCGCCGCGACGCAATTTACGAAGAGCTCGCCAGGACCCTCTTTCGCGCGAGCGACTTCCTTTACCTCGGCCGCGGGATTCATTTCCCGATCGCGCTCGAGGGCGCGCTCAAGCTCAAGGAGATCTCCTACATTCACGCCGAAGGTTATCCGGCCGGGGAAATGAAGCACGGCCCCAACGCGCTAATCGACGAAAACCTGCCCGCCGTTGTGCTGGCCACCCGCGATCCTCACGATGAGCTGAGCCGGACCATCTACGAGAAGACGCTTTCGAATATTCAGGAAGTCAAGGCGCGTGAGGGTACGGTCGTGGCCGTGGCTTGCGACGGCGACGAAGAAATTTCCAAGACCGCCGACCACATCATCCGTATCGGCTCGACGCACGATCTGCTGCTGCCGATTCTGGAAGTGGTGCCGCTACAGTTGCTCGCGTATCACATCGCCGTCCGCCGCGGCTGCGACGTGGATCAGCCCAGGAATCTCGCCAAGAGCGTTACGGTCGAGTAAGAGGTCCGGCCCACAACTCGTCGAGATCCACGGCCGAATCGGGAGAAAACAGGGGCGCAATCGAGCCCGTGCTGCACATTCCCGTATCGGCGAGTTTTTGGTCTCGAAGAACCATCCGCTGCACGATGCGATTGTCCGGTCGAAACAGCCAAACTTCGGGTACTTGAAGGAATTCGTAATCCTCAAGCAGTTCGTTAAGATTGCCCTTGCGGTTGGCGGGTGAAAGTACCTCGACGAGAAGCTCGGGTGCGACGGAGATGTAGGGCTCGTCCACTAGTTTGTCGCGGCGGTAGACGCCTAAATCGGGAATCCGGTACGTGAGTGGCTCTTTCCGGATTAACTGCCCGAACGAGGAAACCAGAACCTCATAGCGCTCCGCATCGCGGCCGCGGCGCAGAAACCGGGCTAAATTTTCGACCAGCCTCGCGTGACTCAATCTTGGTGGCGACATCCGCCTCTCTTCTCCCCTTACGATCTCGGTTAGTTTGTCCTCGGGTAGCAGGAGGCTCTCTTCGTAGCTAATGAGTCGCGACGCTGTACTCACAAGCTAATTTTAGCCCCATGGCATCATTCAAAACATGAACCATTTCGCCGGCCGGCTGGAGATTCGCACTCGCGGCAAGCGGCTCTACCCGTTCACTCGCGAGGTGGCCGAATGGGTTAACTCCACCGGCGTGGAAACCGGCTTGCTCACTGTATTCATTCAGCACACCTCGGCTTCTCTGCTGATTCAGGAAAATGCCGATCCGGACGTCGTCCTCGATCTTGCGGATTTCTTCGAGCGTCTCGTCCCGGAAAACGATCCGCATTACCGGCACACGCTGGAGGGCCCGGACGATATGCCTTCGCACATTCGCGCGGCGCTCACGCAAACCCATCTATCGATTCCCGTGATCGCGCGGCGCATGGCTCTCGGAACGTGGCAGGGTCTTTACGTTTTCGAACACCGCGCGAGCGCGCAACGCCGTAGCGTGATTCTCCACCTGTCGGCCTGAGAAACGCGCTCAAATCAGGGGGCATCCAACTAGCAGGAGAGGCCTTAATGGGGAGCCTCAAATGGGGATACCCAAGGGGATTGAACATGATAGCCCGTGTTAGCTGGATTGCCGCGGCGGCCCTCGCGCCGCTGACGTTGTACGCGCAGCATCCTTATGCCGATGCCCGCAATTATTTACGAACCGCTCAATTGATCATGCGGATGCAGCAGCAGCCGAACGTGCAACTGACTCTGCGACCGGCCGACGATCAAATAGCAGCGGCGATTCGCGAAATCGACCAGGCCGGCGTACTTACTCGAAGCGATTTGAGGCAGAGCCCGGTCATCGACGTGAATACGCCAACCTTACAGCGATTCGCCAGCATGGTGGATCTGCTGCGAACGGCGCGCTTCGAGATTCTTGAGGAGCAGCGCAATGCTCCCGGCGCTGAATGGCAGATTGCAGCCCTCAAGCACATCGATGCAGCCCTTCGAGACGTGCACCATGCCGCCATCAAGGAATTCCTGGATCGCCAGATCGACTCTTATTGAGGGACTACTCATAGAAGCTCGGCGACTTCTTTAGCGGCGCGAACGTCGCTGCGTCGTGTTCGATCCACATCTGCGCCTTGGTCTGCTTGACGAAGGCTTCGATCGCGGCGCGGGACGCGCGCGATTGCTCGGCGTTGTATTCGAACGTCGGGGTTTTTCCGGTGGCGCGTTCTTCCGGGTAGTGATACAGGTCGCCCGCGATCAGCAGCGGGCCGGTTTTCGCGAGCTTTAGAAACAGCACCTGATGGCCGGGAGTGTGCCCGGGAGCGGACTTGATGATCACCTTCCCATCGCCAAAAACATCGTAGTCCGAACCATCCAGGATTTTGGTCTTCGCGTCCTTGAGCTTATCGAACGTGGATGTATTGATGATTGCGCCCTGTTGCGGCGGACCGAACATAAAATCACGCTCCGCCTTCTGGACCAGCCACGTCGAGCCCGCGAAATCGTTCGCATTCGCCGTGTGGTCGGAGTGGTAATGCGACATCGCAAGGAAAGTAATATCGGAAGGCTTGTACCCGATCGCCGCCATCTGCGTCTTGAGCGGTTTGGTCGCGGTTATGATTGCGCCAGTGCCCTGCGTTACGGGCGAGCCGTCAGGCTTGAACGCGCTATCCGGCACGGTTCCCGTGTCCCACATCAGTGTGCCCTTCGGGTGGACGATCAAATAACACGGCACGACAAATTGCGTGGCCTTCACCTCGCCCTCTTTGAAGTTGAACAGCGTGGGGCTGAGGCCTTTGATCGAGCCGCAATCGAACACGTACAATCGCAAATTCTTGGGCGGCTTGGGCGGATTCTGCGCAAGTGCGATGTTCACGCAGGCAAAGAGCAACGCGGCTCGGGACCAATTTTTCATTGCTACATTCTAAACCAGACACGCGATAATGGATGCCATGAAGGTTCCTGGATTCCTGCTGGCGTGCGCGCTGGCGTTTGGCCAAGCGCCTTCGGCTCGTCCAGCCTTTGACTCTTTCGAGGTCGCGACGATTAAGCCCACGCCGCCGGATTGGACCGGCGGCCGGTACATGCGGATGCAGACCGCCCAGCAGTTCAGCGCGAAGAGCTACGAGTTCCGGACGCTCGTGTCGGCGGCCTTCAACCTCAGCCCCAAGGCCATCTCCGGCGGACCCTCCTGGATCGACTCAGACCATTTCGACATTGTCGCCAAGACGCCCGGTCAGGTGCGTCCAACGCTCCAGGAACAGATGACGATGCTCCGCGAGCTTCTCGCCGACAGGTTCAAGCTGGCCTTCCATCGCGAACGGAAGGACATGCCGTATTACGCTTTGACAATCGCCAGCGGAGGGCCGAAGCTCAAGGAGAGCACATTCGATCCCAACTCCACGCCCGAAGGCCCGCCGCCGCTGGTTTTCACGATCTCACGGCTGCTGGCCAGGCTGCCGGCCCGTTACGCGACCATGGCGGAGGTCGCATGGGTCTTTCAGCGCGCCGCGCTGGACCGTCCGGTTGTGGACCAAACCGGCCTCACCGGCAGATACGATTTCGACCTCGAATGGACTCCGGACGAGACCCAATTCAACGGCATCTTCAACAAGCCGGTGAATCCCGATGACGCGCCGAAGCCCGGCCTGTTCGCCGCGATTCAACAGCAGCTCGGCCTGCGGCTGGATTCCGTGAAAGGTCCGGTCGAAGCGCTGGTCATCGACCGCGCGGAGCGGCCGACTGATATGAAGCGACCTGTCAAGAGCTAAGTTTTCCGAGCCGCCGGAGCCGGAGCGGAGCCCCGCGCAGCGGAGCGCAGGCGGAGGCGGCGATTCGGAGGTCTGGGATTGGGCAGAAGAACCGATAGCAGCCGAGGAGCAAGCGCGACGGTTGATCACACTGATATACGCGGGTCGGGACCGCAGGAACATGATTCGTCGGGAGCTGCCTCGGACTAGAAGCGCGGGTTGGGTCCGGAAACCGTACCGCATAATTTTCCTGGAGGGTTCTCCTTTTCGTGGGCCCTCGGCTGTTATCGGCTCTGCTGTCCAGCCAGACTGCACGATTAGGCTGCTTTCTTGGTGATGAATTGCGCTTCGGCTTGAACCGCGATGGCCCACAGGAAGCCCAGCAGCTCTCGAGCCAACGCCGTGGCTACCTGGTTCTTATGTTTGCCGCGAGCCAGCAGCGCGGTGTAGCGCTGGAAGAGCCGTCGTTGCGCTCGCCAGGCAATCTGTTTGGCCGTATCGCTGAGCGGTAAGGATCGCTGGCGTTTGAGCAGGCGGCCGTTGACCGCGGGACGATGCCGGTAAGCCCATACTGCTTCCACCAAGACCCTCCGCAGATGTGCGTTGCCGCTCTTGGTGATCGCGCCGCGCTGCGTGCGGTTCCCGCTGGAGTGCTCGCGTGGGACCAGGCCGGCGTAGCTCATCAGCTGACGGGGATTTTCAAAGCGCGTCAGGCTGCCCACCTCGGCAACCACGGTGGCAGCAGTAATGTGTGCGACACCGCGCAGCGCCTGCAGGGCTTCGATTACCGCTCGCGCTTGCGGAGAGGCCTGCCGCACGGCCTCCTCGATGCACTGCTCCAGCCTCACAATCCTTTCGGAGGCATGTTCGACTTCGTGCAGATAATCGGCGAGCGTGGCCTCCAGCGCCGGCTCCTCGAAGCGCACGTGAACCCTGATCCAGTTCACATACTTCGCACTCCAGGCTTTCCCTGCTTCCACCGGGCGTTTCCCGTGCCGCAGCAGAAACTTGCTCAACTGATGCCGGTGGCGCAGTTGGTCCTGCTTGGCCGCTTCGCGCGCCCGCACCAGATCGCGCAGCGCCTCGTGCGCTTTATCCGGAACACACACCGGGGTCAGTTCGCCGGCGCGGTAGCAGCGCGCCAGCCGTTCGGCGTCGCGGCGGTCGGTCTTCACTCGATCTCCCGCCTTGGTGGGGATCAGAGAAGGTGCGATGATCTCGCAATCCACGCCCAGCTCCGCAAGCTGCCAGTACAGCACGTACCC
>JASHRP010000568.1 GCA_030037375.1 Bryobacteraceae bacterium
GCGAACTGCTCCTGTTCTTCGGGAGTCGCGGCCTCGCTCGCGCGAGCGCGCTCGAAGATCCGTGCGGCGACGGTGTCAGAGCAGAATCTCGCCGGGCATCTATCCAATCCATGGTCCGATAGTCTGGCCCCCTGCGCATGAAACGCGTCGTGCCGCGATTTCAAGGCGTCGGAGAAGCTGTTCAGATCGCGAATCTCAATATTGCTCGCGGCCTCGAGGCGCTCGACCCATTGGTTGAAACGCTCCGGCAGATGTACTTGCAGCGCACGATCTGGCCTAAATGCCGGTAGCACGCGCGCTGGGCATTGCGATCCTTGCAACGCGCGGTGACACGAAAGATCGTCCACGGGATCGTCGGTGGTGCACAGCAACTTCACGTGAAATTTCCCTAGGATGCCTTGAGTCGATAGTTCGGCAGTCTGGAGCTGACGGTTGGCGCGATCCCAAATCGACCGAGCCGTGGACTCATTCAGCAACTCATCGATTCCGAAATAGCGCTTCAGCTCGAGATGTGTCCAGTGATAGAGCGGATTGCGCAGCGTGTGCGGAACGGTCCGCGCCCACGCTAGAAACTTGTCGTACGGATCGGCATCGCCGGTGCAAAATCGCTCATCGACGCCGTTGGCGCGCATCGCACGCCATTTGTAGTGATCGCCCTCCAGCCAAATCTCGGTCAGGTTGTTGAATCGCCGGTTCCCAGAAATTTCGGACGGCGGAAGATGGCAGTGATAATCAAGAATCGGCTCAGACTCCGCGAATTCGCGATACAGACGCCGCGCCGCGGTGGTGCTTAGCAGGAAATCCTCGGAGATGAATCCCATGCCCGTTATGCGCGCGCCCTTTCGATATTGGGAACCAATAGGTGGATGATCCCGAGCGCGACTAAATAAAGCGAACCCGCGAAGACGAACAACACTCCGTACGCGCCTCCCGACCAATCCAGCCAATAGCCGATCGCGGGCGATGCGAGCAGTCCGCCCACGGCGCCTCCCATTCCGCCGAGACCAATTACGGATGCGACGGCCTTGCGCGGAAAAACATCAACGGGCAGATTGTAGATGTTCGCCGACCAACCTTGGTGAGCGGCGGCCGCGATACTAATCAGTGTCACGACCACCCACAAATCGGTCGCTTTGTAGGTGAAGATCGCGGCGGTCACGGCCAATGCGCAGATCAGCATCGCGGTTTTGCGGGCTCGGTTCACGCTCCAGTGGCGCTTGATGAGCGCCGACGAAATCCAGCCTCCGCCAATGGAGCCCACCATGGAAGCCGTATATATGATGATCAAAGGTCCACTGAGATTGGCGAGATCCAGTCCGTAGGTGCGGCTCAAAAATCCGGGCAGCCAGAACAAATAGAACCACCACACCGGATCGGTCAGGAACTTGCCGATCAAGTATGCCCAGGTTGCGCGGCTGCCCAAAACTTCCGAATATGGAACTTGCTCTTCGCGTTCGGGGGCGCCCTCGTCGTCCGAGCGAATCATATTGAGCTCAGCCCGGCTAAGATTCGGGTGACTTGCCGGGTCGCGATAGAACCAGAACCAAATCGCGCCCCACACAAATCCGCACAATCCGGTGGCAATGAACGCCGATCTCCATCCAAAGTGAGCGACCAGAAAAGCGACGGCCGGGGGAGTTACCAGCGCGCCGACATTGGCGCCGCTGTTGAAGATGCCGGTGGCGAGCGCGCGTTCGCGCTTGGGGAACCAATCGGACACGGTCTTGAGGGCCGCCGGGAAGTTTGCAGATTCTCCGAAGCCAAGAGCGAAGCGCGCCACCCCGAATCCGAACGCTCCGGTCGCCAGCGAATGCGCTGCCGCCGCGAGGCTCCACAACGAAATGCACACCAGGTAACCGAGACGAGTTCCCAAATAATCGACGGCCCTTCCGGCTAAGGGCATCATGATCGCGTAGGAGAGTTGGAAGGCGAACACGATCCATCCGTAGGTAGCCTCGCTCCAGCCGAGATCCTTTTCGAGAAGCGGTTTTAACAGGCTCAGCACCTGGCGATCGATATAGTTGATCGTTGTGGCGAAGAAGAGCAGTCCGCAGATGTACCAGCGAAGATGCGGAATGATGAAGGACCGCTCGACTGCGGGCCACGCCGCTTCCGGCGCGACTGTTCTGGGCGCTTCGCTAGTGGGCCGGGAAGGCAACAAACTTGTCCTCACAGAAGTTAGCGTCGCTCTTGCCGGACTTTCCGGAAACGTTGACGTCGTCGCCGGACACCGAGAAGTTCACCGGACCCGGCCCGATCTTGAGATTCGTGTGCGCCGCGACGATTTGAATCGGGGCGGTCAGATTCAGTACCACGTTGTCGAACGTCAGCCCCAGCCGGTTCTCAGAGCTATAACCGTCGAGGGTGATCTTTCCCGGTCCTGAGATCCAAATATTTCGCAGCACGATGTCTTGGAAGACCGGAATCTTACTGCCCGTCTCCACGTAGCCGTTGCCCGAATAATGCGTGTCCATCAAGATTGGATTCTTGCTGCCGCGGATGCACACGTCCTCGTAGATAATGTCCCTGACCGTACCGCCGCGCGCGGAATTCGATTTGATGCGGATCCCGTTGTCCGCGCCATCGATCGAAAGATCGGACACGCGAATGGCGCTTGCCCCGCCGTTCGTCTCGCTGCCGATCGACATGCCATGGCCCGAATAGAAGTGGTTATGCGCGATGGTCATGTTCGTGGTGGGCGCGCCGGTTCCGGCCTTAATCGCGACGTTATCGTCGCCGGTGCTGATGAGGCTACGCGTGATAGTGACGTTGGTTGAATTGCCGGGGTCGAGTCCATCGGTATTGCGAGCGTTCTTCGGCGATTCGATCGTCACGCCCCAGACGGTAAATCCGTTGCCGTTATTGTACGCGACATGAAAATTGGGGGAGTTCTTGAGATGAATGCGGTAGAGAGTGAAGTTGTCGCAGCGAGACAGAACCAGCAGCCGGAAATTGTTCTGTGTCCCTCCCGCGCGCGCTTTCTCGGCGAGATCCCACCAGGTGACGTTCTGCCCAAGCAATTTTTCCCCGCCCCGGCCGTCGACCGTGCCGCCGCCCATCAGCCCCGCGCCCTCCACTTGATTGCCGTTGATCAGGGCCCGGCAGCCTCTTCCGCCGGTTTTCGAAACCGTTCCGCACATCCCAGGGGTGGTATCGAAAACCCGAGGATCGCGCGAGGCGAACAGAGTAACGCCATCGTCGACAAGCAGCGTCACGCCGTTGCGCAGATCGAGCGGCCCGGAAAGAAACGCGTCCCGGCCCGAGCCTGGCTTGAGTTCCACCGCGCGCCCCGCGGGACACGTGTCGAGGGCCTTTTGAATACGTTCGGTATCCAAATGGCTCTCTTGATCGCCGCTCAGCTTCTCTTGTTGCGACTTCAGCTCCGCGGACAAAACGCTGCACGAAGGCGGAATCGCCGG
This sequence comes from Bryobacteraceae bacterium, assembly GCA_030037375.1. Lineage (GTDB taxonomy): Bacteria > Acidobacteriota > Terriglobia > Bryobacterales > Bryobacteraceae > Palsa-187. The sequence continues at coordinate 3,420 of JASHRP010000568.1, forward strand.
CTCGGTCACATTGCGCCGGTCCTGTGCCCAAAGCCCTTGGGTGTAAAGCGGCAGCAGAGCCAGCGAAAGGACGCCGGCGCCGACCGTGTTTCTAATGCCACTCCGCCTCATGCCACTCCGCACTATAGGGACCCTGGCAACAGGTGTCAAATCCCGGATTCCTTAACGAATCGTTTAGCCCCTCTCAATGGCGAGTCCCATGAGTTTTGCGAGCCTAAAGCCCCCTGAATGATGTCGGCCACGGCGACCGTGAGCGCGCGCGGATATCCGCTGTTGGACATCGCCAAAGCCTGCTGGCGGACCAGTTTCCGCCCCGGGACACGCATCTTCTGGAAGCGCCTCCCACGGCCTGCGAGCGCGTATTGCGGCAGAATCGAGTAGCCGAATCCGGCTTCCACCATTCGTTTGATGGCCTCGACATCGTCGGCTTCCATGGTGACGCGCGGGGTAATGCCGAGTTCCTTCAGGAAGCGGTCAATCATCGTGCGCATATTGCTTTCGCCGGGAAACAAAAGAAAGCGCGCGCGAGACAGCTCCTCGGGGTGCACCGAGGACACGCTGCCGTCGCTGGGCGGATCGTGCGCGGGACGGATCACCAGGAGTTCTTCTTCAAACAGAGGAATAATCTTGAGGCTGGGCTGCGCGACCGGCAGCGACACAAGGCCTAAATCGAACCGCCGACCGAGCAAGCCGTCGACGATTTTCTCCGTTGGGCCCACGGTAACGTGAACGTCGGCATGCGGGAACTTGCGGCGCAAAGCGCGCAGAGGCCCGCCGAGACGGTAAATCAAGGTTGTGGCGCCGGAGGCGAAGTGAAATGGCCGCTGATCTTGAGCCGCCGAATCGGCGAAATCCTGCTCGATCTCGCGCACCTTCTTCATCACCTCGCGAGCGTGCTCGGCGAAGCGGTAAGCCTGGGGAGTGGGAACGATCCGGCGGCCGCTGCGCACGAATAACTCCGTTCGGAGTTCCTGGGCCAGGTTGTGAAGTTGAAGGCTGACGGCTCCCGGCGTGACGTTCAACCGCTGCGCGGTTTGCGTAACCGTGGAGTTCTCCATCACCGCCAGGAAAACCTCGATTTGCCGAAGGTCCATGGGTTCGCTCGCGTGGAACCACCGCGGTACTGCTGGCCGCCCGCGTGGAGGCCGTTAGGATTGTATCAAATGTTGAGTTTCACTAAAATGTCGGCGGCGATTCCCGGCTAACGCCAGCCCGCGGCCAGCTCGCGCGAATGCGAAGCCGCGAACCGCCACAGCCACCGTCCGCGCAGGTTGGTTTTTAACGCTTCGGCAAACTGATCCGGGCTCAGGAGCTTGAGCAGCTTGGTGCGCCGGTCCCATTTGTCGTCGTCCCATTTTGAAATTCGGACGTTGATTTCGTGCGCCAAGCGCAGGTCCGAGCCGAACCGTTTGCGCCATTGGCGTTCGAACGGTTCCAGAGCCGCGCGCGAGACGTCCCCTTTGGCGAGCGCTCTTGCGGCGACTTCGCCGGCCATCCGCCCGGCGTGAATCGCCCAGCGAATTCCTTCGCCGAGGAGAGAGGATGCGTTGCCGACCGCGTCGCCGATGCCCAGAATACCATCGCCGGCGAATCGATCGACGAAGCGCTCCGACGGAATGAGTCCGGTATGATGCTCCACCGGCTGAGCGCCTTTCAAGTTGACGCCGAACCGGTCCGCATTCGCGACCAGAGCATCCAGATAATCCTCGGGATTCTCGCGTGAATCGGGATGAACCACGCCCACGCCCACGCGCACGCGTCCGCGGCCCCAGGGACAGACCCAGGCATAACCGGAGGGCGCGACCGTTCCGCCAACAAGCAGAACAGCCTCGCTCTGATCGCAATGCGGAGCGAAGAGGTCGTACTCCGAGCCGACACCAAATCGGCGAAAACCTGGGTCTAGCCCGGCCTGCTTCAACAGCGTGGAGCGGTAGCCGGTAGCATCGATCACCAGCTTCGAGCGCAATTCCTCGGCGTTGGTGCGGACGCCGCGAACAATGCCGTCTTCCGTAATCGGATTCGCGGCGTGGGCTGACAATCGAATCTGGGCTCCCTCCACGATCGCGCGCTCGGCGAGATACTGAAACGTGCCTCGCACGTCGAGGATGCAGAACTTCGGTTGCGGATAGTCGAACGTTGCGGCTTCCTTCGGCGAGAGAAAGCGGACACGCGAGATCGGATGGTACAGGCGCCGCGGGATTCCGAGGGCGTCCATCTCGTCAATGAAGCTGCCGCCGCTGGTGCGAATCGGCGAGCCGATCTCGTGATTCTGTTCGAGCACCGTCACGGTGCGCCCAGCGCGCGCAATTGTCGCGGCCGCGGAAAGTCCGGCGGGTCCCGCGCCGGCGATGATCACATCGGATTGCACCAGACTATTCTCGCTTACCCTGTTTCCTCGGCGGAACTAAGGCGACCTTAGCAGCGAATTAGGTGAAGTCTTGGGAGCGAACTCTAGGGGCTGACGAATTGTAGAGAGTACTAGAACCGCTTAGAATCGGGACGTGAGATGACGCGGTACTGGTACCCAGGCACCGTCATCCAGATAGAGGAGCCTATGAGTCTTATGGCAATGCCCATCAATGGAAGCCCCGCGAGGGAATCGGAGGGAAGCGAAAAAAAGAAAGCGACGGTGCGAATCGTCATCGCTGACGATCATCCCATCGTCCGCGACGGCCTCAAGAAGCTGCTCCTGCTGGAGGATGATTTCGAGGTCGTGGGTGAGGCCGGCGACGGCCGCGAGGTGATCGAGAAGGTCCAGGAGCTCGATCCCGACGTGCTCCTGCTCGATTTGCGCATGCCTAACCTCGACGGGCTGGCCGCTCTGCAAGCGATCCAGCAGACCAACAAGCGAACTCGCGTGATTGTGCTCACCGCGTCCGAGGACAAGAACGAGTTTGTGCAGGCGATGAAGCTCGGTTGCAGCGGCATCGTGCTCAAGCAAACCGCTCCGGACCTGATTGTGAAGAGCATCCGCAAGGTCAATTCCGGCGAAATTTGGCTCGACTCACACACCACCGCGGCGGTCATGCGGCAGTTCTCGACGGGCCTCGAAGGCTCCGGCGGAGGCGGCGGCAAAGGACGCGAACGAAGCCCGCTATCGGCGCGGGAGCGAGAGATTGTCGCGCTGGTCGCGCAGGGCTACAAAAACAAAGAGATGGCGGAGAAGATGTTCATCAGTGAGCAGACGGTGAAGAATCATCTCCACAACATCTTTGACAAGCTGGGCGTGTCTGACCGGTTGGAACTCGCGCTGTACGCGATCCACAAAGGACTGCATCTGACCGGCGAGCCCACGCCGCGCTAAACGGTTTTATCTTTGGCGTAGCACAGCGGCTCCAGGCCGCACTGCGCGCACTTCGGATTTCGGGCCACGCACAGAGCCCGGCCATGATGAATGATCTGGTGCGAGAACAAAATCCACTTCTCGCGCGGAATCGCCTTCATCAAATCCTGTTCAATCTGGCGAGGCTCCGCGTTTTTCGTTAGGTCCAGCCTCTGCGCGATGCGTTGTACGTGGGTATCTACGACCACGCCGGAAGCAATCCCAAAAGCCGTACCCAAAACGACGTTTGCGGTCTTGCGAGCCGCCCCGGGGATCGTCAGCAGTTGATCCATTTCGCGAGGAACCTGGCCGCCGAAATCGGTCAGAATCTTCTTTGCCGCGCCGATCACCGATTTGGCCTTGTTGTTGAAGAATCCAGTCGAACGAATATCCCGCGCGAGTTCCTCTTGCTTAGCCGCGGCAAAATCCTGAATCGCCGGGTACTTCTTGAACAGGCCCGGAGTGACCTCGTTGACCCGTTTATCCGTGCATTGCGCTGAGAGGATGGTCGCTACCAGAAGCTCCCAGGCGTTGGAGTGATGCAGGGCGCATGTCGCGCCGGGGTACATCTTGTCGAGAATCGCTAGAATCTTCTCGACCCGGGCCTTGCGCTCAGCGGCGGTCTTCGGCTTCGGAACTCGGGCCAGCTTAGTCGAAGTCGATGTCACGCTTGGGCGGCGGCTCGTCCGGATTCTCTTTGGCCAGACGCAGCATCTCGTCGAACTTCTTGTTCAAAATGTCGGAGTGGCTTTTGTGCTGCTCAACCGACTTCTGAAATGCGTCTTCGCGGCGGCCCGCCTCGCCCTTGAAACGCTGCACGGCGGACTCGATATCGGCGTGCGTTGGCGGCTTGACATGCTCCTTGTGGCGGATGACCGCCTGAGTTGCCGGGTCGATAAACAACTCGGCTTGGCAGCACGGGCAGGTAACTTGGATGAGAGCTGGAGCCTTCGGCACGCCTCTTCCGGTTAGTTTGTGCCTTGCGAATTGCTGGAATCCGGTGGGGCGCTCGGATCGTTCGGACGGCGCTTCAGCGTGGGACGGTCGTCGTCTCCGCCGCTGGAACTGCCGTCGTTCGCGGAACCCGTTCCTCCCGATCCCGGCTTGCGGACCAGGCGCGGTTTGTTCGGATCCATCTTGTCGTCGGGCCGCCGGTTGTGCATGGCCAGGAGCCGGGCCTTTACGTCGTTGAACTCAGACGTGGTGATCACGTACTCAGGACGATCCTTGAGATGTTCCTGGATGTTCTTCTGCACGGCCACAATACGGCTGCCCGTTGGAGGATGATCGGAAAAAACCTTTGCCATCGTCCCGGGCTTTTTCTTCTCCAAAGCTTGCAGCTTTTCGAAGAAGTCCACAAAAGCGTTGGGGTCGTAGCCGGCCTTGTACATGTACTGGAGACCCAGCTTGTCAGCCTCAGACTCGTAGGCCTTGGAGAATTGCAGGAACGAAACCGGGATGGCGACGCTGGCCGCCTGACGCGCGCCGAAACCTGCCCAGCCGCCGTAGAAGATCAGAGGGATGGTCGCCAATTGCGCCAGCTCCATTTTCGTCGCCTGGCGTGTGCCATGCCGCGCGGCGACGTGCGCGATTTCGTGCGCCATCACTCCCGCCAGCTCCGCTTCGCTGTCCGCCTTCATGATGAGACCGGAGTTCACGTAGAAGAACCCGCCGGGAAGCGCGAACGCGTTCACGTCCTCGGTGTCGATAACCTTGATGGTGAACGGAACCTTCGCGTCGGAGTTACGGACCAGGTTCTGCCCCAGGCGGTTGACGTATTCCGCCACCACCGGTTCATCGATGATCTTGGCCTGCCGTTCCACCTCCGCGGCGAGTTGCTTGCCGAGGGCGATCTCCTTCTCGATCGAATAAAGATTGGGCCCGTTATCGACCTTGCGATTCCCGATCTGATCCGGATCATTCTCTTTGTTGTCGCCGGCCGGCGCTCGCAGGGAGAAGAGGAAGACTGCGGCTACTCCAGTCGCAATCCGCAGTGAAGATGGCAGACGCATTGGCAGTTCCTTTCAGTTACCCAGTATAGTCCTTCTTATGCTGGGATGGGCGGGGAGGCGGTGAGGGTTTCAAAAAAGGTAGCTGCCGGGAAAAACTGGACTACCTCTGGACCCGCCGCAACCGGTACAGCTCCGGATTGATGTTCCTGTCCCGCAGCTTCTTCCAATCGTCCTGAACATGGATTAGGCGGCCGGAAATATGGTTGGACTGCTCGGAGGCCAGGAACAGCGCGAGCTCGATCTGCTTTTCAGCGGCAACCCCACCGGTCATGCGCACCTGGCGCGCCTCCTCGATTTCCCTCCATCCGGCGCGTTCCCCCGCGGCCAGGATCTGATCTGTCATGTGGGTGTAAGCCTCGCCGGGAGCAAGGCAATTCACCTGCACATTGCGATCATTGACTTCCTCCGCAAGGGTCTCGACGAAGCGCACCAGGGCAGTTTTGGTGGCTTCGTGCAGGGCGAAATTCGGCCGGGAGGGAGTCGAGCCTCCGCCAGCCAGAATGATAATCTTGCCGCTGCGCTTTTCCAGCATTTGGGGAAGCACGGCGTGGCAGGCGTTCAGTACCCCGGTCAGGTTGGTCTGAATGACTTCCTGCCACGACTTGGCGCTCGATTCCGCAAACGGTCCGATCGGACCGAGCACGGCGGCCGCGCAGATCAGCACTTTAGGTGGCGCGCCGAATTGTACGCGCATCCGCTCCACTGCAGCCGCAACCTGTTCGTAATCGCCGGTGTCGGCGCGAAGGCGGAGAGCCGAACCGCCCGCGTGCTCGATCTCCAAATGGCACAGATCGAGCTCCGCCTTGCTGCGCGCCAGCAGTCCGACTCGCGCCCCCTGCGCGGCGAATCCGATCGCCAGACGTTTGCCGATACCACGCCCCGCGCCGGTGACGAACACGGGCACCGTCTTGAAGGAATGCACTTTTTCCACGGTAATATAAAACGCACCGAATCAGGGGAAAGTTTAAGCGGAATTCGGCTTACGGAATTTGGCTTACTTAGCCGCGCCGGGGAAACGCTCGCGAATGATCTCTTGCTCGTCCGGGGAGAAGTTACGATTGAATTCGGGGCTGTGCAGGTACGCCCGCCGCTGCGGAAACTGCATCTGATTAACCGACTGCATTTGCTGGGTGACCGCCTGGCGCCGCTCCGGACTCAGCTTCTCCAATTTTCCGAGCTCGGTCAGCCGGCGCTCCCGCTGCTCCGGCGGCAGGCTGTCGAGTCTGCTGAGCTGGTTCCGCATCCGCTGCTGCTGTGCGGGCGTTAACTTGGAGATATTCTTTTCCCGCTCTTCCGGAGACATTTTGAGGAAGCGACGCAACTCTTCTGCCGGGGCCTCCCGGACGGCTTGTCTGGCGGCTTGGTTCGCGGCCTTATTGGCAGGCTTCGCGTTGACAGGCTTGGCGGGTTTTGGAGCCGGCGGAGCTTTGGGTTGGCCAGCTTCGATCCCGCCGCTCAAAGCCAGCAGGAGCATGCTACCGGAGATGAACCGCGCGACTCGCACCTTACACTCTTCCCTGAGACAAAACCTCTAACTTGCCGGACGAAATTCGATCCTTGGAGGGTTACAGCTTGCTGGAGGGCGATTGGCTTGCGGGCGTCAGGATGTCGAGATCATCCAGCGCCTGTTGCACCTGTTGCAGATCGACGTCTTCGGAAGCCGGCACGGATTTGGCCGCCGTGGCTTTCTGCTCGATTACGTCCGTCCGATTGGGCAGATGACCGATCAGCAATGCCAGCGACAACGCCGCTCCGGCGGCGGCCAGCGATACTCCAGCCTTCCACCAGACCATTGGGGTTGCGGGCTGGAATGTGCGCCGCAACCATCTAAGCCAGGCCGGCCCCGCCTGCTCCTGGGCGATGCGGGCGTACAAGCGGGCATCGAAATCACCCGACACCTCGACCGGAGTCCAGGCATCGAGGGCGTCCCAGACGGCGCGCTGCGCTTCCACCTCGCCGCGGCATTCCGAGCATCCGCCAATGTGTACGCCGATCTCTTGAGCAACCGAGGAGTCCAAAGTGCCGGCACAATATCCGGTCACGAGTTCGGCTCCATTCTTATTGTTCTTTATGCAATCCATATACCCTCATGCCAAATGAGCCAAGCGCGAACGCAGTGTTTCGTAGGCCCGGAACAACAGTGACTTGACCGCCGACTCGCTACAGCTCAAGGCTCCGGATATTTGAGAATAGTCCAAACCCTGATACTTGTGCATAAGCACGGCGGCGCGCTGCTTCTCCGGCAGCGCCTCGATCGCTTTTCTTACTTCTTCCAGCTTTACTCGGTAGATCATCGCCTGCTCGACGTTAGGACCCCGGTCGGCTACTTGCCGCTCCACGCCTTCGAGCAGTTCTTCGTTCAGGCTCTCGTTCCTCTTCTCCTTCTTTCCATCCCGAATCCAATTCAGAGCCAAATGCGTGGCGATGCGGAACAACCACGTGGTGAACTTCGCGGTTGGCTCGTAGTTCTCACGGCTGCGGTAAACACGAAGGAAAACTTCCTGCGCCAGCTCTTCCGATACGGCGCGATTTTGCACCATCCGGTGCAGGAAATTGACCACCGGCGCTCTATGCTTTTCGAGCAACAGCGCGAAGCTGGTTTCATCGCCCTCGCGGACGCGCAACATCAGTTGTGCGTCGCGTTCCAGGGCTGCAACAGCCTCCATGTCTTTGTTAACACCGGAATTTGGAGAATGTTGCACAGCCGGAGTACTACTCGTCCTTTAGGGACCGTTCCATCAGTTCACGCAGCGCCTCTTGGGGGGTTTTGGAGCCATGCAGAACGGCGTGCATTTGCTGGATGATCGGCAGATCCACCCCAAACTTCTGGCCCAGGGCGACCGCCGCGCCGCACGTTTCCACGCCTTCCGCGACCGTTTGCATGGAGCCGACAATCTCCCCGATTCCGCGTCCTTTCGCTAACTCCAATCCTACCTTTCGGTTACGGCTGAGTTCGCCTCCGCAGGTCAGTACTAAATCGCCCAGGCCGGCCAATCCGGCTAAAGTCCGGGTTTGGCCTCCCATCGCGACGGCGAGCCGGGTAATCTCTGCTAAACCGCGGGTAATCAATGCGGCTTGGACGTTGCTTCCCAATCCCAAGCCATAACAGACGCCAGCCGCGATAGCAACCACATTCTTAAGCGAAGCCGCGATTTCGACGCCCACCGGGTCCTGGTTGGCATAGAGCCGGAAGGAGGGCCCCGAAAAGGCCGTCTGGACCTGACGCGCGACCTCGGAAGCCCGTGACGACACCACCACCGCTGCGGGCTCACCCTGGGCGATCTCTTTGGCGAAGGTCGGGCCGGACAGCACGGCTACACGGGGAGTGAAGCGAGGCTGGCAGACCTGATTGATAACCTCGGACATACGGAGCAGAGATCCCTTCTCGAGTCCCTTCGTTGCACTCACCAGAATCACGGAAGGATCCAAGTTTGGGAGCATCGCCGCGTACAGCTCCCGCGCGTGTTGCGACGGCATGACTCCGCACACGATTTCCGCTTGCTTGACCGTTGCTGCCAGATCGGAAGACGCTGAGACGTTTTCCGGGATTCGAAAGCCGGGCAGATAACTGGTGGTTTCGCGCGTGTTCTGCATCTGCCGAGCGAGATCCTCTTCGTAGACCCACATCCGGACTTGTCCGAATCGCGGCGCCAGCACCAGAGCCAGCGCCGTGCCCCAGCTTCCGCCGCCGATAATCGCCAGGTTCATGATCGACGCGGTCTTCAGCGATTCCAGCGGAACACGTTTTCCGTGCCGGCATGAATGCGTTCCAGATTGTCTTTATGCCGAATCACGATAAACGCGCCGGCGAGAATCGAGGCGATCACAACTTCGATCGGCGGGTGCAGGATCAGCCACACCGCTAGCGGGAATGTTCCCGCCGCGATGATCGATCCCGCCGAGATATAACGCGTACCCGCGACGATCAAAACAAACAGCGCCAGCGCCGCCAGCATTGCCTCTGGCGTCAGGTAGAGAAACGCTCCGATGAAGCTCGCGACCGCTCGGCCGCCCTTGAAACGGAGGAAGACTGGATAAGCGTGACCCGCCATCACCGCCAAAGCCGCGGCGCTGGTCCATAAGGGAGCGCTATTGTTCAAGGTTGCGGCGATCCATACTGCGGCAAATCCTTTTGCGATATCCAGCACTAAGGTGATCACCGCAGGCAGGCGGCCGGTGGTTCGCAGGACGTTCGTCGCGCCGATGTTGCCGCTGCCGGATTCGCGCACGTCCTTCCCAGAGAAAAGCTTTACCGCGAGAAAGCCGAAAGGGATTGCTCCCAGAAGATAGCCGATTACCACGGCCAGAACGCCCGTCATACCAGCGGGAACTCCTGAAGTTTGGTGTAGCGTCCAGCCCGCGATAGATAAAGGAAGAAGGATTCGGCCTGAAACGCGCCGAAGTCGCAGGCGAGCATCCCTCCCGCTTCCTTCCGGAGGCGCTCGAAGGGAACGGGGTTCCGCCTGCGCGCCAAAGTGAGATGCGGATTGAAATCGCGATCTTCAACCGGAACGCCGAGCTTGGCGAGTCTCTGTTCTGTATCGTGAGCGAGCGTGCGCAGCTCGTCTCCGGATTCAATGCCGGCCCAGAACACGCGTGGGTTCCGGTCATTTGGGAACCACCCTAAGCCTCGCACCGCGATTGAGATTGGGCCCGGCCGAGGCACGGATGCGAGCGAACGCTCGATCTCGCCAAGCCGCGCTTCGGGCCATTCACCGATAAATTTGGTGGTCACGTGCAGATTCTCCGCGGGGCTCCAGGAGAGCTTGGCAAGAGGGCGGAAACGGTCGATCAACGTCCGCAGGCTCGACCTGACGGCAACCGGCAAGTCGATGGCACAAAACAGGCGCATGAGACGAATCTTACAGTGTACTTCCAAGAGCTTGCGATTGTTTGGGCGCGGCAAAAAATGTTGTAAACTATCCGACAGCCATGAAAAACCTGCCGTTGCGCCTCGTCACTCTTTTTCTGTTCGTGGCCGGGCTTACACTATTTGCCGCCGACGTCTGGGTCGCAAAGCCATTCACCGAATGGTCCGATAAAGACGTTCAGAAGATCATGACGGATTCGCCTTGGGCGAAGAAAGTTTCGGTTAGTTTCGACATGGGCCGTGGTCCGGGCGGAGCGGGAGGTGGAGGCGGTGGTGGCCGAGGTGGTCGCGGCGGCGGGGGCGGTGGATTCGAAGGGGGCGGCAACCAGGTCGACCCCGGCATTGACGGCGGCGGCGGAGGAGGCGGCGGTGGTGGCGGCCGCGGCGGGCGAGGCGGCGGTGGGGGCGGACCTGACATCCCATCCGTAGGCGGCGCGCCGGAAACGGATCTCATCATTCGATGGCAGTCGTCGCCAACCGTATTGCAAGCTCTTGCGAAGATGCGGTATGGCGCGGAAGCTGGAACATCGCCAGACGCAAAAAAACTCATGACGCCTCCCGATATGTATTACGTAGTCGGCGTGGCGAACCTTCCGGCCAATCTCCAGCCGCGCGATGACGATGCGAAGAAGGCTCTGCTTCAGGTGACCACCTTGACCGTAAAGGGCAAAGATCCGGTTGTCGCGGAAGACGTGCAGTATCCCCCGCAGCAGGGTCGCGGCGCACGCACCTCCGACGCCTACTTCCTATTCCCACGGAAGGCCGTGTTCTCGGCCGACGATAAAGAAATCGAGTTCGCCACTAAGTTCGGCAAGACCAACGTTAAGACCAAGTTCGATCTCAAGAAAATGGAGATCAACGGCAAACTAGGGCTATAGGGTCTAGATTCGAAATTCTCCCGCGCGCGTTTTACGCGCGCCCCGCCGTAGAAGTCGCGCGAGCGCTGCTCGGCAAGGTGCTGGTTCACGGCACGACCTCGGCGCGTATCGTTGAAACCGAAGCCTACCTTGGACTAACCGATGAAGCATCCCACGCCTGGCGCGGGCGAACTCCACGAACCGAGGTCATCTTCGGCCCGCCAGGTCATGCTTACGTCTACTTGATTTACGGCGTCTACGATTGCTTGAACGTGGTCTCCGAGCCCGAAGGCAGTCCCGGCTGTGTTCTGATCCGCGCCGCCGAACCGCTCACGGGAATCGCTGCCATGCGAAAGAGACGCGCGGCGGAGCGTCTGGAAGATCTTGCGAGCGGACCGGGGAAGCTCACGCGCGCCCTCGGCATTACTCTTCGCCACAACGGGGCGGACCTGACGCGAGGCTCGTTCACCATCCGAGAGCCGGGACAAGCAGAGCCATTCGAAATCGCTGTCTCGCCGCGGATCGGGATCACACGCGCGGCGGATTGGCCGTTGCGATTCTTCATCGGTGGGAGTCGCTTCGTCAGCCGGGGTGGTAATTTGAAGAAACATGCTGAAGCAGTCAATTTTTCGTGAATACGATATCCGCGGCATTGCCGATACGGAATTACTCAGCGCCGACGTGGCCGATCTCGGACGCGGCTTGGGGACCTACCTCCAGCGTCACAGCGGACGGTCGATCAATCTGGGGCGCGATTGCCGCTTAAGCTCCACGCGGCTGCGTGACGCGATTATGGAAGGGATGATCGACTCGGGCTGCGATGTCACCGATATCGGCGTGGTCCCGACGCCGCTGCTGTATTTTTCGGCGGTTCAGTTGAAAGCCGGCGGTGCGGTGATGATCACCGGCAGTCACAATCCCAGCGAGTTTAACGGGTTCAAAACCGTGTGCGGATCCGGCACTTTGCATGGCGAGGCGATTCAGGAGGTCCGGCAAATCATCGAAACTCGCGATTTCGAGAAGGGCCAAGGATCGGGCAAGGCGGCGGACGTGAGCGATGCGTACGTCGATCACGTGGCTTCGGCGTTCGATCTGCCGGATATCGTGAAGGGACGCCGGCTCAAAGTGGTTCTTGACGCCGGCAACGGCACTGCCGGACCGGTGATGCACCGGCTGCTCCAGCGCCTGAATGTCGATTCGGTGGAGTTGTATTTCGATATGGACGGTCACTTCCCCAACCACCATCCCGACCCGACCGTCCCGTCCAATCTGAGCCATCTGCAGCAAGCCGTTCGCGCGAATCGCGCCGACCTGGGTATTGCGTTCGACGGCGATTCGGATCGCATCGGCGCGGTGGATGAAAACGGAGACGTGATCTACGGCGATATGCTGCTGCTGATCTATGGCCGGGAGATCCTCACGCGGAAGCCGGGCGCGACGTTCATCGGCGAGGTGAAATGCTCCCAGGTGCTGTACGACGAGCTGAAGCGGCTGGGCGGCAATCCGATTATGTACAAGACCGGGCACTCGCTGATCAAAGCGAAGATGAAGGAGACCCATGCGGAACTCGCGGGGGAAATGTCCGGCCACATGTTCTTCGCGGACAGGTACCTGGGCTTCGACGATGCGCTGTACGCAGCCTGCCGCTTGATGGAAATTGTCGCGCTCAGCGGCAAGCCGCTCTCCGGGCAACTCGCCGGGCTTCCCAAGATGGTTTCGACTCCGGAGATTCGCGTGGATTGCCCGGACGAGACAAAGTTCCAAGTGGTGGAGCGCGTGGCCGCGCACTTCAAGAACACGCGGCAGGTGATCTCGGTAGATGGCGTGCGCGTCTTATTCGATCACGGCTGGGGCCTGTTGCGCGCCTCCAATACGCAGCCGGTGCTGGTGATGCGCTTCGAGGCGAGCAGTGAGCCGTTGCTTGATGAATATCGGCGCGAAGTGGAAGGCGCGCTCGAAGCCGCGCATGAGGCGTTCGCGTAGGCTCCGGGGGCTAGCCCACACTCTGACTCGGATGCCTTGGCGTTTGCGGGACGCTATAATCGTCTCATATGAGAAATTTTGGCCTTGCCTGCTTGCCGCTGGCGTTTGTGTCGTTTGTCTATGCTCAGGATATTCCTGACGGTCCGGGTAAGGACACAGTCGAAAAGATCTGCACCGCTTGCCACGATCTCGGAGCAATTACTTCGATGAACGGCGGGGCCGACATCTGGCAATCTGTCGCGGACGACATGAAAAGCCGCGGAGCCGATGGCACGGACGACGATTTCAAGGTGATTGTGGCCTATCTGGCCAAGTACTACGGGCCTGCGGTTCACATCAACACGGATACTGCCGCCAGCCTTCAGTCTAGCCTGGGGCTTACCGCAGATGAGGCCTCGGCGATCGTGAAGTACCGCACGGACAAGGGCAACTTCGCTACCTGGGACGACGTGATGAAGGTGCCGGGCGTGGATACGTCGAAGCTTAAGGGGCTCCAGGGGCGCATCAAGTTCACATAAACCAAACTTAAGCGCAGCGGAAATGCAAAAAGGGCGGCTGATTTGAACCAGCCGCCCTTTCGTTTGTACCTGCGGAAGATTTAGTTCTTCACGGACCCGTGCGGGTCGATGACGAACTTCTTCGCCGCGCCCTTATCGAAGTCCTTGTACCCCTGAGGAGCCTGATCCAGGTTGATCATGGTCACGTTGACGGCCTTCGCCGGATGCACCTTCTCGTGCAGGATGGCCATCATGAGCTGGCGGTTATAGCGCAGAACGGGGCACTGGCCGGTATGGAATGAGCATGACTTCGCCCAGCCCAATCCGATGCGGATGCTGAGCGCGCCGATCTTCGCGTTCTCGTCGATGCCGCCCGGATCGCCGGTCACGTACAAGCCCGGGATGCCTATGGAGCCGCCCGCGCGAACGATTTCCTGAAGCGAATTCAGGACCGTCGCCGGAGCTTCCTTCGCCGCACCCGCTCCGTGGCCGCGCGCTTCGAAGCCGACCGCATCGACCGCGCAATCGACCACCGGCTCGCCTAGAAGCTGGGCAATCCCTTCGCCGAGATTGGTCAGCTTGCTGACGTCGATGGTCTCGCAGCCGAAGCTCTTGGCTTGCGCCAGGCGCTCCGGAATCATGTCGCCAACGATCACGACAGCCGCGCCGAGCAACTGCGCGCCTGCCGCCGCGGCAAGACCCACCGGGCCTGCTCCAGCGATATAAACCGTGGTGCCTGGCCCAACACCGGCCTGGACGCAGCCGTGATAGCCGGTGGGGAAAATGTCGGACAACAGCGTAAGATCCTTGATCTTCGCCATCGCCTTTTCCTTATTCGGGAACTTGATGAGGTTGAAGTCGGCGTAGGGCACCATCACGTACTCGGCCTGGCCGCCGACCCATCCGCCCATATCGACATATCCGTACGCCGCGCCGGGACGAGCCGGATTCACGGTCAGGCAGATGCCGGTCTTGCCTTCGCGGCAGTTGCGGCAGCGTCCGCACGCGATATTGAACGGCACGGTCACGATGTCGCCGATTTCGAGCATCTCAACATCGCTGCCCTTTTCAATAACCTCACCGGTGATCTCGTGTCCCAGGATCAGCCCCTGCGGAGCTGTCGTCCGCCCGCGCACCATGTGCTGGTCGGATCCGCAGATATTCGTCGTCACGATCTTCAGGATTACGCCATGCGGCGCATCCTTGCCGCCGAACGGATCGGTCTCGCTCTTCGGCATTCTCAGCTTGGGATAGGGGATGGATTGAACCTCCACTACTCCCGGCTTGATGTACGCTACTCCACGATTAGTTGCCATAAATGTATCTCTCCTTATCGATGAATCAAGTTAGAACGCTGCGGCGCCGGCTTCGGCGACCGCGTGGTCTTGTTCTCCCGATCCTCCGCTGACGCCGATGGCGCCAACGACCTTTCCATCCTTCTTGAGCGGAATCCCGCCCGCAAAAATCATGATCTTGCCATTGTTGGACGCGTGAATTCCAAAGAACTGGCCGCCGGATTGGCTGTGGTCCGCCAAATCCTTGGTGGCAATGTCAAACGCCCGGGACGTGTAAGCCTTTTTCTGCGAAATGTCGATGCTGCCGATCCATGCGCCGTCCATACGGACATGCGAAACAATATTTCCCCCTCCGTCCGCCACGGCGATGTTCATCGGCTGACCGATTTCCGCGGCCTTTTTCTCGGCGGCCGCGATGACTCTGCGTGCGTCTGCAAGTGTAACCATCCGTCTCTCCTTGGGAATTCGAGTTGGCCGTCTAGCCTCTTGGCCTCAGTGATTATACATCATCCTTCTTTCAGCGGAACCTAGCTTCAAGACGGTAGACTGCATGCAAACCAGTCTGGGTTTCACTGCCTTTCGGGCCGGTCCGGAAGCAAGCTTCAGTAGTGAAATTTCCAACGGAACTCGGCATAGATCTGGCGCGGATCGTTGTAGTGAAACCCTCCGAAGGTCAGGCTGTTGTCGAGCAGGACGCGCCGGTTCGCGACGTTGATTCCCGTCAGCGAGAGCCGGTACTTGCCGCCTTCGCCGAAGCTCTTGCCGAGTGCGATATCGAACGTCGTGTGCTGCGGCAAATACGCGCCGGGATACTGCGCGTCGGGATTGCCGTTGGTGAATCCGGAGCCGTAGTAGACGTTGGTGGAGGCGAACGCGCCGCGCGGCAGGGTCGCGTTGAAGCCGATGTTCAGGGTGTTGCGCTGATCGTGATCGACGGGCGCGAGCCCAGGAGGGGGTTCGCAGTCCGTCGCGGCGGGCGGACAAATCAAGCCGCCGGTGAACGGCGGCGCGGACTGGGCGATCTGATTCGAGTAGGCCAGGTGAGCCTGGCCGATCTTCCAAAGACGCGGCGAACGCAGCGTGGTCTCCCAACCTTGAATCAAAGCGCGGTCCCAGGTGAGCGGCCAAAAGATGTTGGATTCGCCAATATTGCTGTGGTCCAGCCAGTTCCTCGCACTCGTTTGAAACGTGTCCTCTTCGAGCACCCAGCCGTGAAAAGGAATCGAGACGCCGAACTGATATTCGTGATCGCGCTCGCCGAGGAGAGGCGCGAAAGCGAGGCTCTGGCTGGTGGCGAGATCGAGCAGGGGTCCGGTGGCGGTGAGCAGAGGCGGGGCCTGATAGTAGAGCCCGTAGAAGCCCTGGAAAACCCAGTTGATGCGCGGGATGCGAATGGCGACTCCGAAGCGCGGGTCCGGAGCGTTTTCGACGACGGCGGGCTGCGTTTCTCCGGCGAAGGTTCCGGAGTTGAAGTGCGAATAGCGGAAGCCCGCGATGAATGTGAGCCAGGAGGTTGCCTTGAAGCGGTCATTGACATAAGCCTCGAAGAGGCCGCCAGTGACCGCCGCGGAGGACGCGCCGTAGTTCGGGCAGGCCGGCGCGCAGTCCGTGAAGGTGTTGTTAAAAAAGTTGCTCTGGCGCTGAGCGAATCCGTAGGCGCCCACTTCGATATCGTTTTTCTTGGCGATGGTCGCGGAGAGGCTGATCTGCGCGCCACCGTAATTGGAAGTTTGGTTGACGTCGGTGATCACGGGCACGTCATTGGGCGAAGCATTATAGCTGGCTTGGTTGTAGTGATAAAAGGGCGAGACCGTCAACTGCATGTTCGGCGCGAAGGTATGCAGCCACGTGAACGCGGCGTAGCCGTCGGGTTCGCGCTCGCTATCGCGCAGGCCGTAGCTCGGGTAGATCTGATTACCGGCTGAGTTGGGGTCGGGATCGATCGGGATTTGATAATAGTCCTGGCGCAGGGAGCCGACGAAACGAAGTTGATTCGACGCGTTGGCGTTGAAAATGAGCGACACGAAGCCGCCGTAACCGTTCTCCGCGTCATGCACCACCTGGCCGATGGGCGGTTGCAAGCCGTAATTGCTGCGGTCTCCGTTGAGGCTGATGTAGTAGGCGAAGCGTTTGGTGTGTCCGCCGAAATTGATCTGATCGTTGGTTTGATACCAATTGCCCAGGGAGGTTACCAATTCCGCTTCGTTGTCACGCTCAAAGCCGCTGCGCGGGACAATGTTGAAGATTCCGTAGGTGCGGTCGCCGTATTCGGCGTCGTAGCTGCCGCGCTGGACTTCCAGGTAATCGATATCTTTGGGATCGATCTGAGGGGCAAGATTGCTGGCGATATTGGTGTTGGGGATGGTGACGCCATCGATCAGCCATTCGAATTGATGGCCCCCGCGCATGTGGAGCATGTCATGGGTGACGTAGGCGGCCGGGGTGTAATCGGTGATCATGGACATGCTATTGGTGCGGTCCGCGCCGGGGGTCAGGGCGATGTCCTGACGATCCACAAGGGTTGTAGGCGTGACTGAGTCAGTGCCGACGGTTTCGGCTTGGCTCTGCACCGAGGCGGTTTCGCTCAGGGTCGCCAGGGCCAGTTGAAAATGGAGCACCGGAGAAGACTCAGAGTTAACGGTCACGGTTTGCTCCGAGGCAGCGAAATTGGACTGGGTCACGGCGACTTTGTAGTCGCCAATCGGGACGGCGGTGAAGGAAAACTCGCCATTGCTGTCGGTCTGCGCGGTTTGCGACAAAGCCGACGTTACGGCTTGAAGCTTGACCGACGCGCCGGGGATGGGCCGATGCTGCGGATCATGCACGACGCCTTGAATCTTTCCGAAAATCGTCGCGAGCAAAACGGGAGAATAAATAATCGGCAAAACAAGCCAAATATAAAGGACACTTTTGCGCATAATCCTCCGTATTTAGGGACACACATATCCCTACTCTTCCGAAGAAGACGTTCCTTGTTGGGCGTTAGAGGGATGCAACGGGAGGACCGCGCTCAGAGCGCGAACGGACAAACCTGATGCGCAGGCGTGAAAGCGGTTGCGCCGAGGCTAAATTGGGTCGCGAGGCGATCGCGAAGCCAGCGCCGGCGTTGCCTGGAATCACTGATTTTAGGCTTGTTGGCGTGCTTGGCGCTCCAGCCGGCTGCGCGTACCGGTCGCAAACGCCACGAAACTGAGGTCCGGCCGTGTGCGACGCAATGACGGAACAATGATGGACGCCTAGGCGTCGGCAGCAAGCCGGAACATTCGACTGGTCGCCGGCAAACAATCCCGGCACGACCGGCAGAGAGCCGAAGATAGCAGCCAGGATGATTGCGCAGATGCGGCGCACGGAGATATTCTACACCGTTTTATTTTAATTACCTAGACTAAAATTAAGTCACATGCCAAACGTTTTTATATGCGAAGGCGTACGCACGCCGATCGGCCGGTACGCGGGTGCGTTGGCGATGGTGCGCACGGACGATCTTGCCGCGCATCCACTCGCTACGCTGAAACGCCGGATGCCAAAGGTCGATTGGGAGCGCGTCGACGAAGTTTTACTCGGCTGCGCGAACCAGGCTGGAGAGGACAATCGAAATGTCGCGCGGATGGCTCTGCTGCTGGCCGGATATCCGCCGAGCGTGCCAGGCGTTACAGTGAACCGGTTGTGCGCCTCCGGCATGGAGGCCTTGGCAAGCGCGGCCCGATCCATCGCGGCCGGCGAAATTTCATTGGCGGTCGCGGGAGGCGCGGAGAGCATGAGCCGAGCGCCCCTGGTGATGCCCAAGGCGACCTCGGCTTTTTCTCGTAATGTGGAGATTTACGATACGACGCTTGGCTGGCGCTTCGTGAGTCCGATCATGGAGCAGCTTTACGGCACGGATTCGATGGCGGAGACCGGCGAGAATGTCGCGGAAGCGCACAGCGTCTCGCGTGAATCGCAGGATCTCTTTGCGCTGGCCTCTCAGAAGAAATGCGCGGCCGCGCAAGCCGCGGGAATCTTCGCAGAAGAGATTGAAGCCGTGAAAGTGCCGGGGCCGAAGGGGTCCGCAACCGCGGTTTCGGTTGACGAGCATCCTCGCGCTGATACAACGCTCGAAGCGCTCGCGAAGTTGCCGACGCCTTTTCGAAAGAATGGAACGGTCACCGCGGGAAATGCCTCCGGGATTAACGACGGCGCGTGTGCGATGTTCGTCGCATCCGAAAGCGCGGCCGCGAAAAACGGGCTGACTCCAGTCGCGCGCATCGCCGGCGCATCGGCCGCGGGCGTGGAGCCGAGGGTGATGGGGATCGGCCCGATTCCGGCGATTCAAAAGTTGCTCGACCGGTTCAAGCTGACGATGGACGATATCGGGATTCTGGAACTGAACGAAGCGTTCGCGGCGCAGGCGTTGGCGGTGACGCGAGCGTTCGGGCTCCCGGACGACAGCGAAAAGGTAAATCCGAATGGAGGAGCGATCGCTCTCGGGCATCCGCTGGGGATGAGCGGAGCAAGGCTTGCCTTGACGGCCTCCAAGCAATTGCGCCGGACAAATCACCGGTATGCCGTCGCGTCAATGTGCGTAGGCGTGGGGCAGGGGATGGCGCTGCTGCTGGAGCGTGTGTAATAAGAAGAGACTGGTGAACTGTCATTTGTCTAATCGCACGCTGGCGTGCTTGGCAGTCATGTGCTGCGCCGCAGCGTTTGCGGCTGACATTGCGTCGGCGAAGCTGGATCCGTGAGAGTAATCGATCTGTCGTCAGGCAGGGAAATTTTCCGGCTCGAATGGGATCCGCGGACCTCAGCTGATAAGGCTGGCCCTGTCCCCCAGTGGTCACCGGCTCGCCAGGGTGAAGGGCGGGGTTGTTGAGGTGTTCTAAGGTGACTTGATAGAGACCGGTTTCACCGGGTGTAAAGAGAGTGGTCTCTAGGAGCCCTCCGCGCGATAAGCCTCGTCCAGAATCTCGACCACGTGCGAAACCCTCTGGCCGTGGCCCCATTTCTCAATGCCCGCGCGCAGTTGCAGCATGCAGCCTGGGTTAGCGGTTGCGACGCGCTCCGCGCCCGTGGCATTGACGTTTTCCATTTTTCGTTCGAGCAGACGCATGGACATATCGGTGTGCAGGATGTTGTAGATTCCGGCGCTTCCGCAGCACAGATCACTCAAACGCATCTCTTTCACCGTCAGCCCCGGAACCTTCGAGAGCAATTGGCGCGGCGCGGAACGAATCTTCTGCCCGTGCGCAAGGTGACACGAGTCCTGATAGGTCACGGTTGCGCGGACCTCGCCCATGCGCGGGTTCAGCTCGATGGAAGCGAGGAATTCGTTCACGTCCTTCATCAGCGCGACGAATTTCTTCGCTCGCTCAGCATACGCGGGATCGTGTTCCAGAAGCTCATCGTATTCCTTTAGGGTTGAGCCGCAGCCGCCGGCATTGGTGAGGATCGCATCGTACCCACCATCAAGAAGTCCGTCGATATTCTGGCGCGCCAGCTTGCGCGCAGGCTCCCGCAGACCGGCATGAACATGCAATGCCCCGCAGCAGGTTTGCGCCGCTGGGACCGACA